>JALRJT010000183.1 GCA_023254985.1 Ilumatobacteraceae bacterium
CCCCGATTGACCGCTGAACGGGAGCTGAAGGAGGAGGCGGGTCTCGTCGCTGACTCGTGGCGTGAGATTGGCGGTGTGCGCCAGGCGTCGGGGATCTCCAATGCGTATGGCACGCTGTTCTGGGCGTCTGGTCTCACACCAGTCTCTGATGACCGTCATGGTCCAGAAGAAGCCGCAATGACGGTCCATCATGTTCCGCTTCGGACGGCACTTTCGATGATCGATTCGGGAGAGATGGACAATTCTCTCGCCGTCATCGGCATTCTGCGCGTGGCACGAATCCTTGGGATATAGATGGGGGCCACACCTCACCCGTGGTTCGAGGCGTTCCTCACGTGGCTGTCCATCGAACAGGGTCGATCTGCACGCACGGTCGAGGCGTATCGACGTGATCTCGACAGTCTCGGGGCTTTCCTTGAGCGATCCGCAACGTCTGTCGAAACCTGCGATGCATCCGATCTGGAGGCGTTCGTGGCGTCGCTCAAGAAGGCAAACCGAGCCCCGAAGACCGTGGCGCGTCAACTGGCTGCATGCCGAACGTTTTTCAAGTTTGCCGTGCAGGAGAACTTTCGGTCGGATGATCCGACCGGTGTGATCGACGGTGTCAGCGTCCCTTCTGGGATTCCAAAGGCCTTGAGCGAAGAGCAAGTTGCCGCGATCCTTGGCTCCTGCACGGGAGACGATTCCTATGCCCGCCGGGATCGGGCGTTGCTCGAGTTCCTCTATGCAACCGGAGCACGAATTTCGGAGGCGTGTGGGCTCTCGTTGTCGGATCTCGACATGGATCAGCAAGTGGTCAGGCTCTTTGGTAAGGGATCAAAGGAGCGAATTGTCCCGTTCGGTGGCCCGGCTAAGAGGGCGCTTGAAGATTGGCTGTCACTTGGCGGTCGAGATGTGTTGTCGCCGCGCCAATGGCGCACGAGGGCAGATGCGGACGCAGTCTTTCTGGGAAGAGGGGGTCGACGAATCTCTCGGCAAGCAGCGTGGAACATCGTGCGCAAATATGCGGATATCGCTGGAATCAAAGGGGACATCTCGCCGCACGTCATGCGCCATTCGTGTGCAACACACATGTTGCGTCATGGGGCGGACCTGCGCGTCGTGCAGGAGCTACTCGGGCATGCATCGGTCAGTACGACACAGGTGTACACCCGTGTCGACAACGACCTGCTGTTTTCCACCTATGTCGAAGCGCATCCTCGGGCGAGGCGAACGTGAGCGGGATCAGGCATCTCGCGCGTCGTACGTGGCTGAGCATCGTCGATCGGCGATGTTCCGAGCCCGACTTGGTCATGGTTCGAGGAATTCTCGACTCGAACGAACTGTCGCTTTGGGAACGAATGCAATCAGTCGACCAACGACACAGCGTTCGGGTTTTGAAGAGATTCGAGGAGTTTCTGCCGAGCGCAACGCGAGCAGAACGTGCTGTCGTGCTCCTGCATGATGTTGGGAAATCGGTGTCACGCCTCGGAATACTTGCTCGCATCGGTGCCACGCTCGGTGTCCTCAGATCACATCGAGCGTTGCAGTATCGAAATCATGAGCGGCTGGGCGTCGAGTTGGCGAGCGGGTCAGGAGTGAATGGCGATGTGCTTGAGAAGATGCGCGGTCACTCACGTGCAGAGTTCATGAGCGCCTTTGCTCGGGCTGACGACGAATAGATACTGCTCAGCGTGGTGCGAGACCGATTGCGCGATAGGCGCGCTCGAGGGTAGATGCAGCGACGACCTGCGCACGATCGGCACCAATACGAAGGAGGCGCGATAGTTCGCCTGGGTCGTTCTTCAATTCCTCGTAACGTGCGCGAATCGGTGTGAGCATCTCGGCAACTGCCGATCCCGTGTCGGTCTTCAACTTTCCGTATTGCGAATATTGCTCGACAAGTGCCGCTACTGGCGTGCCTGTGGCGACGGAGAGGATGTCCAGCAGGTTGCTCACGCCGGGCTTGTTCTCGCGGTCGTAGGCCACGGTGTTGTCGCTATCGGTGACCGCTCGCTTGAACTTTTTTTCGATCTCGGCTGGGCTGTCGGTGAGATAAATGATGCCGGCATCGGTCTCGGTGCTCTTGGACATCTTGTTAGTTGGATGTTGGAGATCCATCACCCGTGCGCCGGCAGCCGGTGTAACGGCTTTGGGAATGACGAACGTGTCCCCGAAACGATGGTTGAAGCGAATCGCGATGTCGCGGGTGATTTCGATGTGTTGTCGCTGATCATCGCCGACGGGGACTTCTTGTGCGTCATAGAGCAGGATGTCCGCGGCCTGGAGGGCCGGATAGGTGAAGAGTCCAGCGGAGACGAAGTCGGCTTCCTTCTTCGCGGACTTGTCCTTGAACTGCGTCATTCGGCTGAGTTCGCCAAAACTCACGGTGCACTCCATGATCCAGCCGAGCTGGGTGTGCTGTGGAACGTGCGATTGCACGAAGACGGTGGCAACCTCGGGATCGAGCCCGACCGCAAACAGCATTGCCGCGAGATCGAGGGTGTTGGCCCCGAGCGTGCCTGGGGTCTCCGTCACGGTGAGGGCATGCAGATCGACTATGCCGTGGAACACGTCACCCGCATGTTGGCCAGATACCCAATTCCGTAGCGCACCGAGATAGTTCCCGAGATGGACCTGGCCAGTCGGTTGAATGCAGGAGAGCACACGCGCCACGACGACACGCTAGTGGAAGGCTTCTCGCGCGGAGGGCCTTGATTACGATGTGTCCGTGACGTACGAGGTAGCCACCCCCGTCTATGACGGTCCCTTCGACCTCTTGTTGCACCTCATTCTCAAGGAAGAGGTCGACATCCACGAGATCAGCCTGTTGACGATCGTGGAGGCCTATCTCGCCGAGGTGTCGAAGATGGACAAGTTCGACCTTGAGGTCGCAACCGAGTTCTTGCTCATCGCAGCGACCTTGGTGGAGTTGAAGACCCGTCGCCTCTTGCCGAGTAGGGAAAACGTCGACTTGGACGAGGAACTCGCACTGTGGGAGCAGCGCGACTTGCTGTTGTCCCGGCTCTTGGATCACAAGACCTTCAAGGATGTTGCGGGGCTGTTTTCCTCGCTCATGGACCGTTCGGCGCTCTCCTTTGCGAGACGCAGTGGACCAGACGAGCGCTTTGCCGAATTGATGCCCGACATCCTCGAGGGTGTCACGCCGTTGCGCTTGCAGCGAGCATTCGTGAGGTCGATCATGCCAAAACCACCGACTTCGATCCTGCTGAATCACGTCGCGCCGATTGGGGTCAGTGTCGCGGATGCCCTGCTCGATCTCGTCGAAACCCTTCCTTCGATGGGTCGCGTGACCTTTCGTGAGTTGACGGCAGTCATCAGGGATCGCATTCACGTCGTCGTTCGATTCCTCGCGCTCCTCGAGTTGTACAAGCAGCGTCGAGTGGATCTCGAACAGCATGAGCGTTTCGGTGACATCGTGATCACATGGATCGGCGGCGACAACACCGCATTTGATCCGACATTCGACATCGACGATTACGAGGGATGAAAAGGGGTGACGAGATGGCAGAAGAGATGAACAAAGACGTCGAAATCGTGCGGGCGCTCGAGGCGATCTTGATGGTTGCAATGGAGCCTGTCGACCCGTCGCTCCTTGCCCAGTTACTCGAGCAACCCGTATCGGTCATCGAGTCGCTGTGCGACGGTCTTGCAGACGCCTATCGGGGGGCTGGACACGGCTTCGAACTCGTAAAGGTTGCAGGTGGATATCGATTGCAGTCACATCCCGATGTCGCTGCCTATGTGGAGCGGTTCGTGCTCGACAGTCAGCAGGCACGCATCTCGCAGGCTGCGCTGGAGACGCTTGCGATCATCGCCTACAAGCAGCCAATCTCGCGCGGTCAGGTGGCGGCCATTCGTGGCGTCGACCCAGACGCGGTGATGCGCACGTTGCAGGCCCGTGGGTACATCACTGAGGTCGGACGCGATGACGGTCCTGGTCAGGCGGTTATGTATGGCACGACGCCGATGTTCTTGGAGCGTCTCGGTCTTGAATCGATCGATGCACTTCCCTCGATTGCAGAATTCGTGCCCGACGCACGCGTTGTTGAGGCGCTCGAGCAGGGTCTACGAATCGTGCCGCAGCCCAGCAGCGACGCCGAGCAGGCGTGACCGACGGCGATTCTCCGCAAGGGGAGCGCTTACAGAAGGTCCTCGCGGCACGTGGGTGGGGCTCTCGTCGCGTCTGCGAGGAGATGATCGAGTCGGGGCGCGTTCGCGTCAATGGCGAAACGGCAGTGCTCGGCCGTCGAGTCGATGTTGAACGTGACGTCGTCGAAGTGGATGGGGCGCCTGTTGGAATTCGCCCTGACCTCGTCTATTACCTGTTGAACAAACCGGCTGGCGTCGTCTCGACGGCGAAGGACACCCACGATCGTGAAACCGTGGTTGATCTCGTACCTGCTGAGCCGCGGGTTTATCCCGTGGGTCGACTCGATGCCGAGACGGAGGGGCTTCTGCTCCTCACGAACGATGGTGAGCTCACGTTTCGACTGACACACCCAAAGTTTGGTGTCGAAAAGGAATATGTCGCCCAGGTTGAGTCCGACGGGCGGCCAGTCTCGCGTGAGGCACTTGCAGTGCTGCGGAAGGGCGTCGACATTGGTGATGGCGTCACCAGTCCTGCGGAGGTCGGCGAACTGCAACCTGGAGTCTTGCGAATCGTGATTCACGAGGGACGAAATCGACAGGTGCGCAGGATGTGTGAGACGGTCGGTTATCCGGTCGTGCGTCTCGTGCGAACACGAATCGGACCACTTGTTGACAAGTCGCTGCGTCCGGGAGAGTGGAGATCACTCAACTTGGACGAGGTGCGCTCGTTAATCGAAGCCGTCGCAGGTGAGCCCTCAGATACCCTGTAACGCAATGCGCAGCGCAAATGTGGTTGGTCTTGGTTTGATTGGTGGCTCCTTGTGTGCCGCACTCTGCCAGCGTGGCTGGATCGTGCATGGAGTTGATGTCGACTCGGCTCGGACTGCTGAAGCGCTCGACAAGGGATTGATCAGCGACTCGACGCTTGACCCATCGGCGGAAGTCACCTTTGTGGCCACACCGGTGTCGGCAACGATTGAGGCAGTCCGAAGGGCACTCGCCGAGACGACGGGCGTCGTCACCGACGTCGGGGGAGTCAAGGCACCAGTGGTGGCGGAAGTGTCCGATGCGCGGTTTGTTGGTGGTCACCCGATGGCGGGGAGTGAACTCGTCGGTCTTGCGGGTGCGGATCCCGAACTGTTCGTCACGGCCACCTGGGTGTTGTGTCCTTCGGCCTCCACATCGGATGCGTCGTTCGAAAAGGTTGCGTCGGTGGTCAAGGAGCTTGGTGCCGAAATCATCGCACTCGATGCGAATCGTCATGACGAATTAGTCGCGATCGTCAGTCATTTGCCACACCTGACTGCAGCGACCCTGATGGGTCTGGCAAGTGAGCGATCGCAGGAGCACGTCGCCGTGCTACGACTTGCGGCTGGTGGTTTTCGCGACATGACAAGAATTGCGAGCGGTCACCCGGGCATTTGGCTGGACGTGTGTCGCGAAAACAAGGATGCGATTCTTGGCGCGCTTGACTCGATGCAAGAAGGCTTGCGCGAGATGCGAGACATCGTCGAACGCGGAGATAGCAAGGGCCTCCAGGACAGGTTGCAGCGTGCCCGAGTCGCACGATCCAACATTCCGGGTCGAGTCAAGGATCTCTTGGACGTCTGCGAGTTCCGTATTCCGATTCCCGACCGATCAGGGGCAGCTGCGGAAATTTTCGGACTCGCGGCAGAACTTGGTGTCAACATTGCCAATT
>JALRJT010000028.1 GCA_023254985.1 Ilumatobacteraceae bacterium
TGGAAAATCAACGGTTGCAACAGGACTTGCCCTTTCTCTAGCACGCGAGGGAAAGAAGGTCGGATTGATGGATATTGACATTACAGGCCCAAACGTCCCTAAGATGCTAGGTCTCGAAAATGCAGACCTGAACGTCGAAGAGGGCATGACCGACATATGGGATCGTCCGCAAGACGACTCGGGGATCGTGGCCCTGCAGGCCTCGATCGCCGTACGTGACACCCAGCCAGACGCGTTCCTCGGCGCACACCACGCGCTGTATGAATATCGTCATCGCGACAACGGCAACCTGCGCGACCGCGCACTGCTGTCGGAAGTGTTCGCAAGCAACGGTGTCGACGTCGAGGCGATGTGGAACGAGGTCGACTCGGGCCGCCCGCTCGCCACGATCAAGGACGAACATACGAAGTATGTGCGTAGCCACCAGGTGTGGGGCGTGCCGGTGTTCATCGTCGGCGACAAGGCCGTCTTCGTGCGCCTCCTCGAGCGACCGAACGGCGATGCCGCTCTCGCCACCCGCACCATCGAGCGCATCTTGGACAACGTCTCCTGGTCGGCGCTGAACGAGTTCAAGCACACTTCAGTGCCCAACTGAACCCGCAGTTAGCCTTCACCCAGGCGAGCCAAAGGACGGGTTGATGGAACACGAGATGCCACGCTTCGACGACCGCATGTCGGACGCCGAGGCGCTGATGTGGAGGGTCGAAAAGGACCCGTTCCTCACGTCCACCTTCGCCAACATCACCGTGCTCGACCGCACGATCGACTTCGAGGCCTTCGTCGCACGCATGAACCGCGCGAGCATCGCGATCCCGCGACTGCGCCAGCGCGTGCAGCCGACACCGGTGGCAAGTGGTGCGCCGCGCTGGGTCCGCGACCCGGAGTTCAACATTCGTCACCACGTGCGACGCATGGCGCTTCCCTATCCCGGTTCGATGCGCCAACTGCAAGATCTCACCACGCTGATCGCCAACGACGCCTTCGATCGTTCGCGACCCTTGTGGCAGTTCGTCATCGTCGAAGGTCTCGAAGGTGGCCAGAGCGCACTGATCCAGAAGTTGCATCACACCGTCACCGACGGCCAAGGCGGCGTCGCGCTGTCGATGCAGTTCCTCGACCTCACCCGCGATGCAGCCCCGCTGCCACCACTTCCCGAGCCCGACGACACGTCACACCAGTCGGCCACGCAGGCCGCAGGCGAGGTGTTGAGCTCGAGCTTCAACGACGTGATGCGCACGCCGCTCGCACTCTTACGTCAGGTGCGCGAAGTCCTGAGCGATCCTCTCGGCCTTCCCGCCGTCGGCACGCAAGCTGCGGCCGCCGTGCAAGGACTCGTCGCAGAACTGCAGAGCGTCGATCCCGCGCGTTCACCGCTGTGGACGCAACGCTCACTGCAGCGCCAGCTCGAGACTCTGCGCGTGCCGTATCGCGACCTGCTTGATGCCTCGCGCGCACTCGGTGGCAAGTTGAACACCGCGTTCCTCACGGCCGCAGCAGATGCCGCCGGTCGATATCACTATGAGAAAGGCTCGCCCGTCGAGTCGTTGCGCACCTCGATGGCGATCAGCACGCGCAATGAGTCCTCGGGTGCGAACGCGTTCACCCTCACGCGGATGCTCGTGCCAACCTTGCAGATGCCGATCACCGAACGATTCGCCGCGATCAACGAAATCATCTCCGTCGCCCGCGAGCAGGCCAAGGCCGCATCACTCGACACGCTGGCGACGATGTCGGCACTCCTGCCGACCACGGTGCTCACCCGCATTGCACGCACCCAGAGCCAGACCGTCGACTTCGCCACCTCCAACGTGCGCGGCGCGGGCGTACCGCTCTACATCGGCGGCGCGTTGGTGCTCGGCAACTACCCCGTCGGTCCACTCGGTGGCGTTGCGTTCAACCTGACGATGTTGTCGTACAACCACAATCTCGACATGGGTCTGAACGTCGACACTGCAGCGGTCACCGATCCGGAACTGCTGCGCAAGTGCGTCGAGGATTCGATGCGTGAATTGATCAACTCATCGCGTCCCACCACCGTGGCGGTGGGCGAAAAACCGAAGTTCAGGCTTCGGTGGTGGAAGAGGCGCTAGCGGTCAACAACAACCGCACGTCCAACAACAGATCTGCCACCTCATCGGTGGACACGAGCTCACGGTTGAGCATCTCGCCGAGTGCCTTGTCGATGACCGCCAATGCCTCGTTGATGACCGCTCCGTCGCGAACCTGATCTCCTACATTCGTCATGGTCGCACCATATCGCACGGGTGCCACAATTGCGTGACACTGTGCGTAACATCACAGCGATGGATCTCGCGGGAAAGATGACGGTTGTCACCGGTGCGGGCAACGGCATCGGCCGAGCGCTCGCCGAGCGATTCCACCACGAAGGCGCCAAGGTCGTGATCGCCGATCGTGACGGCACGGCCGCCCACGGCGTGGCAGCCGAGCTGAACGCACTGCGCGCAGGCACCGCACTCGGTATCGAAGTCGATCTCTCCACCGAGGCCGCCAACAAGTCGCTTATCGACCAGGCGGAAGGATTCTTCGGCCCTATCGATCTGTTCTTCGCAAACGCAGGAGTCGGGCTCGGCACCGACGTCACCTCACCCGAAGAGCTGTGGGATGTCTCCTTCGACATCAACGTGCACGCACATCGCTGGGCCGCCAAGTACCTCGTGCCCGGCTGGCTCGCCCGCGGCGAGGGCTACTTCTGCTCGACCGCATCTGCTGCTGGAGTGCTCGCCCAGATCGGTTCTGCTCCCTATTCGGTGACCAAGCACGCCGCACTCGCCTTCGCAGAATGGATGTCGATCACATACGGCGCGCGCGGTATTCGCGTGAGCTGCCTCTGCCCGCAGGGCGTGAACACGAACATGTTGAAGGGTGCGGATCAGTCGAACGACGGACCGAGCGGCAACGTCGTGCGCGTCGCCGGTGCAGTGCTCGAACCAGCCGAGGTCGCCGACGCCGTCGTGCGCACGATTCGCGACGAAACGTTCTTCATCCTCCCGCACCCCGAGGTCGCCGAGTTCGCCAAAGTCAAGGCCACCGAACACGAGCGTTGGCTCGGCGGCATGCGCAAGCTACAAAAGCGCGTGTTGGGGTTCTGACAACGACCCAAATAGGGTATGACACATGCGTCGCAAGACCGCACTCGCAGGACTCATTTTCGCTGCCGTCCTCTCTACAACTTTGCCTGACTACGTCTCAGCGACTTCAACATCTTCAACTCGCTGCACAAAGATCGGTGCGACTCGAACGCGCAGATCAATGCAACAGACGTGCACAAAAGTGGGGTCGGTTCGAAAGTGGGTCACGG
>JALRJT010000060.1 GCA_023254985.1 Ilumatobacteraceae bacterium
GTAACCGAGGTAGTAGGACACACCTTCACCAAAGACAGTTCCTGCAAGACCTGCACTGGAAACGTGCTCGATTGCGCTCCCGACCATGCCCGTGAGAACCATGCCAACTCCGAGGAACGCCGGAACGAACGGTGCGAGCAACCGTGGTTTGCCGTTGACGAGCGTGAACAACACGAGTGCAAGCACGACGACAGCTCCGAGGAGTGGCAGGAGGTTGAACAGTGCATACGGGATCAGGCTCTTCACCTTGTCGGTTGCGGTTCCGTTCCATTCGAACACCTGCGGGGTCTGGCTCACCGTGCCAAGCACGACCGTCGAGACCAACCCAATCGCCACGAGCATTCCGCCACGAACGAGCTGGCGGCGGCGGGCAGCAACGGGTGCGATATCGGCAAGGATGCCGAACGACATCAAGGTGTAGACGAACGACTGCGGGTGGCCGAGTGACCATCCCAGCCACGTGTCGATTCCCTTGTTCCCGCCAAACACGATTCGGCCGTAGTGATGGTCAACCGCAACGTAAATCACACTGCCGAGTGCAACCGGGACCGTGAGGATGACTGACACTGCGCTCACCAGGGCCGACCAACTGAACATCGGCACACGGTCGAGCGACATTCCAGGGCATCGTGCAGTCATCACCGTCGTGCACAACGACACGGCGGCGGCCAACAGACCAACCAGAACGAGTCCGAGCCCCAATAGATAGACGTCGACCAGATCCGAGTTGCCACCACCTGGACCACCGTTGCCGAGAATCGACGCGATCACCATGGCGCTGCCCGCGGCCCACGCCCATAATCCGAGCGCCGCAACACGCGCGACGGCGATCGAACGCGCGCCGATTTGAAGGGGTACAACTGCCATCGCCAGTCCGATCAAGAGCGGTAGCGCGACTCCGAACATCAGCCCCACGCGCGTGAACGCGAACAACTGTGGGACGGCATCGACATCGAAGGCATTCGTCGCGTCGGCGACCCGCTCAAATCCCAGGACCGTCGCAACCCCGCTCACACCAAGGAGCCAGATGATGCTCAGCCCAATGAACAACCGCCCGATCTTCTTGTGGTCAGTGGTGGTCAGCCATGCCCCAATTGCTCCCACCTTTGGATTGGCGGGGTTCGAACTCGTTACAGGGGGTGCGCTGACCGCAGACATGACGGATACGACACTAACAATGGGCGGGGTCTCGGTCCGAACTTCTCTGTGAGTGAAATTCAGCCCAGGATGAGGACGTCAGCCATCACGGCGACGAAGAGGACCGTGACATAGGTAATGGAGAACGAAAACAGGCGCATGGACTTCGCCTCGGTCGGGTCGGACCCGAGCCGAACCGTTCCAATGACAAACGCCACCCCGAATACCAGGGCTGTAATTCCATAGATCAGGCCGAGATCTGCAATCGGCACAAGGGCGAGTGAGACGAGCACCAGCACCACGCAGTACCGCACCATCGACGCGATGGTCTGGCGAATCGGCGTCACCACCGGCAACATCGGAACGCCCGCCGCCCGATAGTCGTCCTGATGACGAATGGCGAGCGCCCAAAAGTGTGGTGGCGTCCAGAGGAAGATCACGGTGAACAGGACGACGGGTGCCCAACCAAGTGAATTCGTTACCGCTGCCCAGCCAACCAGGACCGGCACCGCGCCTGCAGCTCCACCGATCACGATGTTCTGGCGACTCGAACGCTTCAGCCACAGCGAATAAATGACGACATAGAACGCCGTTGCCGACAACGCGAGAACGGCCGCCAACACGTTGGCCCAAAGAACGAGTACCGCGGCCGCAATGACCTCGAGAGAGAGCGCAAACACCAACGCTCGCCGGGGTGTCAACGCACCGGTCACGAGTGGGCGGTGCTTCGTGCGTTCCATCAGCGCGTCGATGTCACGATCAATCACCATATTGATGGCGTTTGCTCCACCTGCTGCGAGCGCTCCTCCACAGAACGTCGCAACCATCAGACTCACCGACGGCCAACCGCGCTCGGCGAGCACCATGGTCGGAATCGTTGTCACCAAAAGCAATTCGACGATTCGTGGCTTGGTCAACGCGACATAAGCCCAAAAACCACCGCTCGATACCCGATTCGGCTGCGCGCGATGGCTGAAGATCCTCGAAGGAACAAGGGGGCGAACGCCGAGTGGCACGAAGACAGGCTACGGCTGGTGTGCGCGCTCAGCCAATCACGACGCG
>JALRJT010000046.1 GCA_023254985.1 Ilumatobacteraceae bacterium
CGTTGGCGGCTTTGACGAAGCCTTCACCGAAATCCTCTCCCACGCGTGGCTCCTGATTCGCACTTATCCGACTGGTCGGCGTCCCGCAAAAGTCGCCTCAAATCTCGTGCGGGACAGCGAATATCACGCGTTCGTCAAGCCGACGAGATACCAGCGCTACACCGTCCAACCCTGCGACACCGAGTCGATTGCCCACGTTGCCGATCCGCATACCGACGAGTCTGCTGCACTCGTCTTACATGACATGCTCAATCGTGCAGAGCAAACCATGACGCCGCTCAGTGTCACAATCTTGCGTCAGCTCGCGGACGGGGTCACTGTCGAAGAACTCGCCGAAATCTATGGCGTGCAACTCCGTACTGCACGAACGTGGCGGCGCAACGCGATCAGCGAGTTGCGTGGACGAACGCGGTCTGCGGCGTAAGTTTTGCGGTTCGCAAACGCAACGAGTTGGTGACCACGAAGACGCTGGAAAACGCCATCGCAAGCCCGGCCCACATCGGATTCATCAATCCACTTGCGGCGATCGGAATAGCCGCGGTGTTGTAGGCGAATGCCCAGAATACGTTTGCACTGATCGTTCGCAGGGTTGCACGTGACAACAAGATCGCGTCCGAGACCAAGCGAAGATCACCGCTGACAATTGTCAGGTCGCTTGCGTGCATCGCAACGTCGGTGCCAGTTCCCATGGCGATGCCCACATCTGCCTGTGCGAGTGCCGCGGCATCATTGACCCCGTCGCCGACCATCGCAACCGCGTAACCGCGATCCTGTAAATCGGCAACCACCCGCACCTTGTCTACGGGAAGCACCCCTGCAATCACATGTTGTTCGTCGGTTTCGATACCAACCTGACTCGCGACAGCGACAGCGGTCTCACGATTGTCGCCGGTCAAGAGCACTGGTCGAAGCCCCAGGTTCCGCAAGTCACTGATTGCCGTTGCGCTACTCGGTTTCGGTCGATCAGCGACGACGCACACTGCCTTTGCTGATCCGTCGTACCCCACGAGCACAGCGGTGTTCCCTGACTCCCGCGCAGCAACAAGCGCTTCACGAATCTGCTTGGAGACGAGGACGTGCTGCTTGCTGAACAGCGCTTCGCCACCGACCATCACCCTGCGTGAATTGACGACGCCGGTGGTGCCGAGACCCGGCAAAGACTCGAATTGGCTCACGTGGTCGAGAGAACCCAGTTCTGCTCGGGCCGCCTGCGCGATGGCCTTTGCGACGGGGTGCTCACTTGCATGTTCGAGCGATCCCGCAAGCAGGAGGACTTCGCTTCGAGCAACACCATCGGCGACAACGACGTCAACGAGCTGCATGACCCCAGTGGTGACCGTCCCGGTCTTGTCGAAGACGACCGTGTCGATTCGGCGAGTGCTCTGCAGCACATCAACGCCCTTGATCACGATCCCCATCTGAGCCGCACGTCCGCTACCAACCATCAGTGCCGTCGGCGTTGCGAGTCCAAGTGCACACGGACACGCAATGATCAGGACGGCAACTGCGGCCGTGAACGCATCCGCAACCTGGTCGGTTGCATCCCCGAGGAAAAACCAAGCGACGAACGTTCCGATAGCGATTGCGATGACGGCTGGAACGAAGACACTGCTCACTCGGTCGGCAAGCCGTTGAACCGGAGCCTTTGTCGTCTGAGCGTCACGAACCAACTTGGTCATCTGGGCAAACGTCGAGTCGGCGCCAACTCGGCGAGCTTTCACGATGAGACGACCCGTGAGGTTCGTTGTCGTACCGGTCACCTTTGAACCGGGACCTACGTCAACTGGCACGCTCTCGCCCGTCAGCATCGACGCATCGATGGATGAGTTCCCTTCCTCGACCACACCGTCTGCAGCAATAGTCTCTCCGGGACGCACCACCAGTCGATCCCCGACCTTGACCTTGGATGCATCGATTTCAATTTCTTGCCCGTCGCGAATGACGACCGCCTGCCGAGCCCCAAGCGCAAGCAGTGCGCGGAGTGCATCGCCAGCACGTCGCTTTGCGCGCGCCTCGAAGTAGCGACCAGCAAGAAGAAAGACCGTCACGGAAACAGCAACTTCGAAATAGACATGCACCCCGTGCGACATGTCCATGCCGGAGTGTTCTGTGACATCGCCCCAGATGAGTGCCCACAGTGACCACGCTGTCGCTGCAACGACTCCAAGTGAGATCAACGTGTCCATCGTTGTTGCACGATGTCTCGCGTTCATCAATGCCGCGCGATGGAATGGCCAAGCTCCCCACGTGACGACCGGAGTCGATAGCACCAGAGCCCACCATTGCCAGTTATCAAATTGAAGTTGGGTGAACATCGAAACAACAAGGACAGGTAGAGCAAGTACTCCACTCACGATCAGTCGAATCTTGAGTGCGGTGACCTTTTCGCGCACCTCAGCATCGAGCATGTCTGGGGTCGTGTTCTCAAGGAGTCTTGCCCCATAACCAAGCCCTTCAACAACGGAGATCAAGCGGTCTGACGTCACGTCTTTCTCGGTCACGGCTACCCGAGCCGACTCTGCAGCAAAATTGACCGTCGCCGAGACACCGCTGATCGAGTTCAAACCACGCTCGATATTCATCGCGCAGGCGTTACACGTCATCCCGGTCAACGAGAGATCTATGGTGCGTTCTTCAGACATTCGTGGGTCGCCAGGGGATCGAACCCTGGACCTGCGGATTAAAAGTCCGTTGCTCTACCAACTGAGCTAGCGACCCGAGGGCGTACCGAAACCTGGAGGACTGCGCACCCCAAGCGGCGAAACGACCGCTTCTCAGGCTAGTTCGGCTCCTCGGGTTTGGGTCACGATGGCGTCTAGCCGATACGGGAAATCAGTACTGCGGATGCACCGAACTGGAGCGTGACAGCAACAACAGTGAGCACGTGCCACAGTTCATGGAAACCGAATACGTCCGGCCTGAGTCTTGGCCACTGCTTGTAAAAGAGCACTGCTCCGACGGAAAAGACGATTCCGCCTGCTGCATACAAGCTGAGACCAACAACTCCGATGCGCTCGAACGCCCACGGAATCACGAAGACAACAGCCCAGCCGATAATGAGATACATCGCTGCGGCTGTCTTCCTCCCTCGCCACTGCACTTTCAATGCAATTCCAATCGCGGCAGCAACCCAGATGAGCGCCAAGTATGTGAGGCCGAGTGGTCGTGGGAGTGCCAGCAGACACACCGGTGTATAGGTTCCTGCAATCAAGACGTACACCATGCTGTGGTCAACACGCTGCATCACACGCTGGGCTCGCTCGCTTCGCGTAAACAAGTGATAGGAAGCTGATGTCGCAAACAGTGCACACAAAGACGTTGCATAGATTGCGACCGCGGTCGTCGCGATCGCCCCGTCTGCAGCAATGATCAGTGCCGCGCCAGCAGGAATCGTGGCGAGGGTTGCGCCACCATGAATTCGGCCTCGCCAACGCGGTCGCCAACGACCAGTCACGTGGTGGAACACCGGACGATGCGGCAAGGAGCCCCCCTTTGGCACAGCGTAACCTCGGAGGATGGCCTACAACTTTGATCGGTTCCTTCGCTACGACGAGAT
>JALRJT010000050.1 GCA_023254985.1 Ilumatobacteraceae bacterium
AGGTCTTCGCGCGTGAAAGCGAGGCACTCGGGCATCGCGTGCCGGGGGCAGACATCTTGTCGTTGCTCCACGGCGAGATCCGCCCGGAGATGGTGCGGGCGATCGACACGGTGAAGTCTCACGGCTATCTCACTGCGTGCCTCACCAACAACGTGCTCTCCACCCCCGACGACCGAAGCGCACCGGATGACGCCAAGCGCAAGGAGATCGCGGCGATCTTGGAGCGCTTCGATGCGCTGATCGAGTCCAGCAAGGTGGGCGTGCGCAAGCCTGAGCCGCGCTTCTATGAGATTGCGTGTGCGACGCTCGCCGTCGAGCCAACCGAGTGCGTTTTCCTGGACGACCTCGGAATCAACTTGAAGCCTGCGGCTGCGATGGGGATGAAGACGATCAAGGTGACGAGTGCCGCGCAAGCGCTCGCCGAACTCGCGACGCACACTGGACTTTCCTTTCAGTAGCGACATCAAGGACTTCAAGAATCTGGTCCTGGCGCGCCACGGGCCGACCTCCGTACTTTCGGCTTCAGTGGTCCCGTGAGTAGTGCAACGCGAGAGCATCACCTGCAAAGTCATTTTCAAGGTCACGCCAAACCGTATGAATGTGGTTTGTCCCTCGTTGCGTGTTGTCATACTCAACGAACAATCGACCGCCTTGAACTCGGTAGTAATGGGGCTCCCCCGACTCGATTCCTCCCGCCCACAGGAAAGTCAACTTCTCGAACTCGGAGCCATTTATCTTTCGCCACTCGGAATCTGCAAGGTCATCGGCAATTCGATCGATATAGGTCTTCAGGAGGGCTCGGAGCTCATCACGCTGTGAAGCCGTCATCGAGGCAACTGACAGACCCTTTGGATTTCGAGTGAACGAGACTCTTGCAAGATCGTCTTCCGTAATGCCGAGCTCGCGATCTGCACGATCCTGAATTGCGACGATTGCGTCGTCAAGCGCGCCGTCGAATCGCTTTCGCCAGACGAGTGGTAGCGGCAAAGCGGTATCTCCTTCAAGCAGCACGCTTCGATTCGCCCCGACGATGTCTGTCGGCGGAACGGACCCAACGATTGCGATCGCACGTTGATCCATCGAGAGTCCGTGTATGAATTCGCGCGCGAGATCTTCGGCCGCCGCAAGTGGTCGAAGGAGATGGGGTCCGAGGAGGAGCGAGTTAGCCGGATCCGCTCCGAGAAAGCACGGCGTCGACGACTGGACTTCACCGTCTCTCACGGTGAAGTGCAACGACACATGGTGGCCCCCGAACCGCCACGACCACGACCCAGAATCAGACGGCTCTCCAAAGATGGAGATCCAATACTGCAGTGGATCCCTTCCGCGTTCACGTTCAAAGCCTGCGACGAACCCTTCAAGTCGATCGAGGACGTTTTCAAGTCCGATGATCGTTGTCACCGTCGTATACCCACCCTCAGAAAGTGCACTGGCGAGAAGTCGATAGACGAGACGATGTTGACGTGCCGCCATCTTGGCCAATGGCAGTCCACCATGATCAGTCGGCGTGTAGAACCAGCGGATTCGCTCCTCTACATCGCCGAAATCAAATGTTGCAAGGGCCCGTTGGTCGTCGGTGAGGCTGGCAACGAGCTCTGTTGCAATGTCGGTCATCGACTGCGCAGTCATCATGCTCCTAGTTTCCTGGCTCATAGAGGCCGAAGATGACCTCTGGATCACGGG
>JALRJT010000065.1 GCA_023254985.1 Ilumatobacteraceae bacterium
AGCGGTTACCGTGCCGATGAACGTGGTGAGCCCGGCAGCAGAAATCGATCGCGAACTCCAGGTCGTCAATCCGGTCGCGGTGTTCGTGGATCCGGCAGCGGTGAACACATGGAAGAGCATCGACTCCTCGCGTCTCGGCAAGCTGAAGCTCGTCGTCGCCACCGAAGGCCACGACATTCCTGGCGCGGTGTCGATGTCGTCGCTATTGGGCTATTCCCCGAGCGACATCGTCGAAGTCGAATCGACTGCACTTGCGGCACTCATCTTCACGAGCGGAACGGCGGGGGCACCACGAGCCGCCATGCTGACCCATCGCAACCTGAGGTCGAACCTCGAGCAGTTGGAGCGCAGCACGGTGATGCGCTCGAGCGACGTCGTCTATGGAGTTCTACCGGTGTTCCACATCTTCGGCCTCAACGTGATGCTCGGCTACGCGCTGTACAGGGGCGCGTCGATCGTTCTTGTCCAGCGCTTCGACCCATCGACGGCCGTCGACACGATTCGTGAGCGCAAGGTGACGGTTGTTCCCGGTGCACCACCGGTGTGGACCGCGCTGTCACAGCTCCCTGGACTACAGGCATCGGACCTGGCGTCGGTGCGAATCGCGCTCACTGGTGCAGCGAAGATGCCCGAAGACACGATTTCGATCATGCGCGACAAGTTCGGCGTCGAGGTGCGCGAGGGTTATGGCCTGACGGAGGCGTCACCGGTGGTGACGAGTTCGATGGGTCACGAGTTGCGCATCGGTTCGGTCGGCCGCCCGATCGACGGTGTGGAGTTGCGCCTCGTGGACGACTCGGGAGATGAAGTCGAAGACGGCGATGAGGGCGAGATCTGGGTGCGTGGAGAGAATGTGTTCGCCGGTTACTTGAACGATCCTGTGGCGACTTCGGCCGTGCTGGACGCGGATGGTTGGTTGAAGACCGGTGATCTCGGCGTGCGCGATGACGACGGATACCTCTACATCGTCGATCGACTGAAGGACTTGATCATCGTGTCGGGCTTCAATGTGTATCCCGCAGAAGTCGAACAGGTCTTGCTCTCCCATCCCGACGTCGATCAGGCGGCTGTCGTCGGCGTTCCTCACCCACACACCGGTGAGGCTGTGCGGGCCTATGTCGTGACCAATGGATCACCCACCGTCGACGAGGATGCGATCATTCAGTTCTGTCAGCAACACCTGGCGCGGTACAAATGTCCGTCGAAGGTGTTGTTCGTGAGCGAACTACCGACTGGTGGCACCGGCAAGGTATTGCGCCGCTCGCTGCACTGACGCTCGACGCGTCGAGTTGCTCGCAACGAGGAATCCAGCGAACAACACGACGACCCCAGCGAGAAGCGTGACGGCAAACGCACGGTCTTTCCCGAGCCTGCCGGCAAGTGTTCCGCTCAATGACAACACGATCGTGCCGGTGGCGATGAGGACGTTGCCGACCGCGAGCCTGCCCGGTGAGACCACCTGGCGAGCATTCGCGGAGTTGAGCGAGGGAGTTTTCTTGGCCAACACGCGCCACGTCGACCACAGCGCACCGAGAATGATGACGAGTGCCGGCACCCCCGATCCGACCGCGGCCAGGATTCGTGGCGCAACGCCGAAGACTTCCTTGCCGGTGGGGAATTGGTCAGCGACTATTTCGGTCTTCATCGGTGCGATGAGCACGATGCCAGTCGCGAGGCCGGACAGAGCAACGAGCGAGGTCTGCACGATGTCGCCAACTCGTCGACCGACGAGGAGATAGATGGTGCCGAGCGCGAGCCACGCGACGTTGAGCACCGCACCGGCCAGGAAGAAGAGGCGAAAGACTCCTCTCGACCAGCCCGCGCTTTCGGCCCACCACAGCGCAAATGAACCGATGGAAAAGAGCGCCATGGCCACGGTCCAGGCACGTTCGTGGGGTTGACCACGGCGCAACCATCGATCCGCGGTGCTCAGGGCGAACGCGCAGGCCACGAGCGCGGCCGCTCCAGCGAGTGCCGAATTCACGCCATTTTGGGCGGCAAGGGCGACCGATGTCATGGAGGCAGACACTAGTTGGAGTTCGTGAAATCCTGCACGAGTGAATAGCCTTGCCCCGTGGCCGACCTAGCACCAGCCTCTGCGCCAACTGGACGTCGGCGAATTCCCGATGCTGCCGTCGCCCGGTTGCCGGTGTATCTCCAGATCCTCAACGGTCTGATTGCCGACGGCACTGAACAGCTGTCGAGCGACCAACTTGCTGCTCTCGCGGGCGTCAATGCCGCCAAGGTGCGCAAGGACCTGTCGTATCTCGGAAGTTACGGCACTCGCGGAGTTGGCTATGACGTCGCGTACCTCGTGTACCAGATCAAGCGCGAGCTCGGACTGCACAACGAGTGGAAGGTCGTCGTGGTCGGTGCGGGCAACCTTGGCAATGCACTCGCCAATTACAGCGGATTCACCTTGCGTGGATTCCCCGTTGCCGGAGTCGTCGATATCGATGCGTCTAAGGTCGGACGCACCATCGCTGGGGTGCAAGT
>JALRJT010000146.1 GCA_023254985.1 Ilumatobacteraceae bacterium
GGATCCTTGTCACTCTTGGACCGATTCACTCGATCGGTGACGGCGACCAACGTTCGCGAATCTGACGTGTCGTTGGCGTACGCCCTGCGCATCGCCGGGGTCCACGCCCACGCTCCTGAGTCCCACGCCTCCTTCAATGCAACCACGTGGTCGATGTCGATGCGCGAGGGATCGGACCATCGCGCGCCGTCGTACGGCGAGATCCAGTCACCTGCGATCACGTCACAGTCGATTGGGTCGAACTGCGGAAGGGTCACACTGTCACGCTTCAACACCTGGTCGCGCGAGTCGCAGCCATCGCCATCAACATCACGCCAATGTTCGAACGACGACCTGGAGTATCCGATTGGCCGCTCACGTTCGACGACAATCCCCTGCAACACGAGCATCGCCGGTCCTCCATTGCGAACCTTGGCGGTCGGCTCCGGCAACGTTGCTGCAACAGAATTCGAAGCGGACAAGGTCACGACGACGAGCGCGCCGTTCAGCGCGAGGCGCCAATTCATGAGTTCAACACTATCGGCACCAAATATGGTGCGTCTGGCTACGACGCGTGGATGACGAGTGGACTCTCTGGCTCGACCTGCGGCACGTCGTGTGCATCGAGTTCGATGAAGATGCACTCACCCGGACACACTTCCGCGGCACGCACGACCGCAAGATGATCGCGTTGTTCAACCCTGGCGAGGCTGCCGGAACTGCCTGGATCATTCAGTGCGACTCCACGTTCCGCGACATAGGCGATGCCATCTTCGAGTTGGACAAACACGTCGGGACAGTGATCGATGCACAGTCCATCACCCGTGCACAAGTCTTGGTCGATCCACACGCGCATCGCGCGAATGTTACTGCCGTTCGACGACTATGCGCCAAGCAGTGCAACGAGATTGATCGCAATGAACACGACATTGCGCGCCACCGTCCACCACGAAATCGGACGCTTTCGAGCGGCACCGAAACACGCACATGGCGGCCGCAATCCACGAGCGAGAAGACTGACGAGAAGCAGGGTGAACGCCACGAGCAGTGTGAGTGACGCGACGAGAGCGACTATCGGCCAGATCTGCGCAACGAGGACGACCCCCACGAGTCCCTCGAGTGGCGCAATGATGCTGGCGATCGAGCGTGAAACACCGAGCTGTGTAGCTTGTGCGATCCAACTACGTCGATCAATCAGCTTCTGCGTCGAAGAAAAGATGAAGACTGCGCCAACGAACGCAGCGCACCATTCACTCAGATTCCACATCAGCGTGGTTGGGGTGGAACAACGCCAGTGACTGCGCTCTTGTAGAACACCATCGCCTCCCCAGCCGCTGAATCGAGCGTCAATTCCCGCACACGCCCAAGGACGAAGAGGTGATCACCTGCGGGCGTCACCGACTCGATCGTGCAGTCGATCTGGGCAAGAGTTCCTGCGATCACGGGCATACCTGAGGTGGATGGCTTCGTTACAACTCCGTCGAAACGATCCGCACCATCAGTTGGCTCCTTGGCGAATCTCCAGCACAACTCATCCTGCGCAGAGGTCAACACGTTCACGCAGAAGGAACCACCCTGTTCAATCTCTGGCCACGACCGCGAAGTAACGCCTGGAAAGAATCCAACGAGTGGCGGATCGAGCGACACTGACACGACACTGCCAATCGTGATGCCCCACCGCTCACCAGCGCGATTCACACCGGTGACGACGCACACACCCGTTGGCAGATGCCCGAGCACTGTGCGGAACTGTTTGGAGTCGATCTCACCAGACATCGTCGTCATGCTACTCAAGTAGTGTTTCGCTATGACCGAGACTCCACGCATCGAGCACGAACGTCACTCTGCAAATGGTGTCGATTTCGAAGTGTTGACCTGCGGCTCGGGTCCACTGGCACTGTGCCTCCACGGCTTCCCCGACACGGCGCACTCCTGGCGGCATCTCCTGCCAGAACTTGCCTCTGCCGGTTTTCGTGCAGTCGCACCATTCATGCGTGGCTATGCACCGACATCGGTCGCACCGAACGGTGCATACCAAACCGCTGCGCTCGCGACTGATGCGAATGCGTTGCACGACGTCCTCGAAGGTGACGAACACGCAGTCATCATCGGTCACGACTGGGGAGCTCCAGCGACCTACGGTGCGGCAATCCTCGAACCACATCGCTGGGCACGGGTCGTCGGCATGTCCGTTCCACCATGGAACGTCTTCGGCACCGCGTTCCTCACAAACCAGGACCAGATCCAGCGCAGTTGGTACATGTTCTTCTTCCAGCATCCGCTGAGTGACCACATCGTGTCGTCCAACGACATGGCGTTCATCGATCGACTGTGGTCGCAGTGGTCGCCGGGCTTCGATGGGATCGAGGACGCACGTCGAGTAAAGGAAGCGCTCACCGATCCAGCTCATCTGAGTGCAGCACTGGGTTACTACCGCGCGACCATCGGACAGGGCTATCGTGACCCAGCACTCGCAGATGCACAGACAGCGATGCAGACTGAGACTCCCACACAGCCAGTTCTGTACCTCCACGGCGAGACCGACGGTTGCATCGGTGTCGAACTGGCCCGCGACGCAGATTCCCGCAAACCCAGCAACGCACGAGTCGTCATCGTCGAGAAGGCTGGCCACTTCCTTCAACTCGAACAGCCACGACGAGTCAATGAACTCATCGTTGACTGGGTTACGGCAGGCTGAGGAATCCGTCGCGATCGACGACGAGACGTTCGTCAAGCAATTGTTCGACCAGTCGCTGCGCACGTTCAGCATCAATCTCGCCCATCACCGTGCGCGCCTCTGTTGTGGGCAATCCGCGATGCGTGAGCGCTTTCAGAAGCTTGCCTCGCGCCTGTCGGTCTGATCCTTCGAAACGACCTTGCGGTCGCGATGTTCCCGCAGTCAGCGGTGCGGGATCCTCCCCGTTCACTCCGGCCCAGCCACACGACGTTTTCACCGGGCATTCGCTACAGCGCGGGGCACGCGCAGTGCAGACGGTCGCACCGAAATCCATCAACACCTGATTCCACTCCCACGACAAACCCGCGGGAACCGAGTCGTCCGCGATGAGCTGCAGTTCTTTTTTTCCGAGTGGCCGATTCTCAATTCGGGCCAACACGCGAGCCACGTTGGTGTCGACTATCCCCAATTCACGATGATCGGCGAATACGAGCACCGCACGCGCTGTGTAGTCACCAACACCAGGAAGTGCGAGCAAGTCCTCGAGGGTGTCTGGCACGTCGCCGCCATGATCCTCGACGATGGTCTTGGCGGCCTCGTGGAGGTTTCGACAGCGTCGCGGATAGCCGAGTCCGCTCCACAGCGTGAGCAGTTCACCGAGTGGCGCGCGAGCGCAGTCTTTCGGAGTCGGATACGCGTCGACGAAAGCGAGGAACTTCCCCACGACTCGATCAACTTGGGTTTGTTGCGACATCACCTCGCTCACGAGAATGTGCCAACGATCGCGCGTCGATCGCCACGGCAGTTCACGAAGTTGAGGCAGACCCCATGCAAGCAAGGGGTCGACGAGTCCTGCTATTGACCCCAGACGTCTTGACCGTCGTACGGGCGCTTGCGCTCGGGCAGCGCGGACCGCTTCCAGACCATCACGCG
>JALRJT010000096.1 GCA_023254985.1 Ilumatobacteraceae bacterium
ACATCCTGCTCAAGGACCAGACCGACATTGCCAAGGCGGCAAAGGAACTGTCGGTCGACAAGTGATCTGACGCCATGCCGGTACTCGACCTGATGTCGGGCTTCATCGCCGAGCTGCGCAGTGCAGGTCTTCCGGTGTCGCTTACCGAGAATCTGGACGCCATGGAGGCGGTCAAGGAGATTCCGATCGAAGACCGCGACGCGTTCAAGTACGCGCTCGGGGCGACGCTCGTGAAGAGTAATGCACACTGGCGTGCCTTCGAGACGATCTTCGAGGTCTACTTCTCATTGAGGGGACCCGAATACGACATCACCGAGGTCGGTGCCGACGCCGACGCCGAGATGTGGCGCGAACAACAGGAGCAGCGACAGGGCGACGGCAAGGGTCAAAGCGGCGGAAGCATGGATTCGCTCACGCCCGAAGAGATCGCTCAGATGCTCATGTCGGCACTCATGAATGGCGACCAGGCGATGATGCGTGCGCTCGCGCGTCAGGCGGTCCAGCGTTTCGCCGGGATGGAGCCGGGGCGACCCGTCGGTGGCACCTATTACCTGTACCGAACGCTGCGCAACCTCGACCTCGACAACATGCTCGAAAAGTTGATGAAGGCGAACAAGGACATGGCCGCCGAGGAGCTCACGCCGCTCGAAGAACGCCTGGAGCGTGACGAGTTCGAGTCCCGCATCGAACAGTTCAAGCAGGAAGTCGAGGCCGAGATCAGGCGGCGCCTCGTTGCTGATCGTGGGGCCGAGGCGATGGCAAAGACGTTGCGCAAGCCGCTGCCGGAAGACGTCGACTTCATGCACGCGAGCCGCGACGAGATGCAGAACTTGAAGAAGGCACTGCAGCCGCTCACGCGAAAGCTTGCAGCCCGGCTCGCCCGCAAACGTCGTCACGGCAGGCGTGGCCCGCTCGATTTCCGTAACACGGTGCGTCACTCGTTGAGCTACGGAGGAGTGCCGGCGGACCCGAAGTTCAAGTACCCACGTCCGGCCAAGCCCGAATTGATGGTGGTCGCCGACATCTCGGGGAGCGTCGCGGCGTTTGCCCGCTTCACGCTCATGCTCGTCTACGCCATCCAAGGCCAGTTCTCCAAGGTGCGCTCGTTCGTGTTCATCGACGGCATCGATGAAGTGACGAGTTATTTCAAGGCGACCGAGGACATTAGCGAGGCGATTCATCGTGTCAACACCGAGGCCGACGTCGTGTGGGTGGATGGTCATAGCGACTACGGGCATGCCTTTGAAGTGTTCTGGGAGCGATACGGCAAGGACATCAACGCCAAGACGACGATTCTGCTACTGGGCGATGCACGCAACAACTACCACGCGACGCAGTCCTGGGTGGTGAAGGAGATGCAAAAGCGCGGTCGCCACGTGTATTGGTTGAACCCCGAGCCGAAGAGTTATTGGAACACTGGTGACTCGGTCGTCGGAGAATATGGTTCGTTCACCGACGGCGTGTACGAGTGTCGCAATCTGCGTCAGCTGGAGAGCTTCGTCGAGAAGTTGGCGTGACGAAAACCAGGATCGTCCTCGTTCGACACGGAGAATCCGTCGTCACCGTGCGCAGGGTGCTTGGCGGTCCTCGAACCTGCGTCGGGCTGTCCGATCTCGGCAAGTTGCAGGCCGCCAAACTTCGTGATCGGCTTGCCGCGACCAGGGAAATTGCTGCCGACGTGCTCATCTCGAGTGGTTACCCACGGGCACTCGAGACTGCCCAGATTGTCAAGGACGCTTTTGGTTTCACCGACGTCGTCGTTGACACCAACTTCGGCGAGCACGACCCGGGTCCAGAGTGTGACGGGCTCACTTTCGATGAGTTCGTGCGACGTCATGGTCGTCCGGACTGGGGTGGAGATCCGCACGCGGTGGTGTTCCCAGGTGGGGAGACGATCGCACAGTTCCACGACCGTGTGCATGGTGCACTCGATGCGACGGTGCGTGCACACTTCGGCAAGACGATCGTCGTGGCGTGTCACGGTGGTGTGATCGACGCGGTCCTACGTCGAACCCTGCACGCACCGCCGACGGGGAAGTTCGAAATTCACACGCGCAATTGTTCGCTCACCGAATTGGTAGAGCAGCGAGATCGTCATTGGGCGCTCATTCGGTACAACGATCACGCCCACCTGGCCGACCTACCAGAAGCGACCCCATCGGAGTAGGTTCACGATCGTGACCAAGCGTCCGATCATCGTGATTGGGAGTGGAGTGGCCGGAAGCGTCGTCGCCGGGACGCTCGCGCGTGAGTGTGCTGCACCGATCGTGGTCCTTGAAGCAGGCGATTCGGCGGATTCGCTGCTTGACTCGTCTTCGCGAACGTTGTCATTTGTTGATTCGCTCGCCCGATCATCGACGAGGCGCGATGACCTCCTTGTCCGTCGCACTGCCAGTCAGGCGCCAAAGAGTTATCCAGCCGGATGTGGAATTGGCGGTTCGGGCGAGATCAACGCACTCGTCGCTTCGTGGGGCATGGCCGGTGACGTTAGGGGGTGGGGTGAAAACGCTCCCATGGGAATCTGGTCGGTGGACGACTGGAAGCGTGAGCTCGGTGGTCTTGAGCATGATCTGCGGACGGCGGGTGAGGGTGAGTGGGGCCCGATGGACCGCGCACTCGTGTCGTCCTGCGTGGAAGGGGGAATAGCTCGCCACGATTCGCTGTGGAACGACCAGTTCATGCCCGAAGGTGTTGGCACGGTGACATTGTTTGCGCGCGGGGATCACCGTTCGACCGGTGTCGATGCGCTCGTCAAACCGGGGATCGCTGCTGGGCGAATGCGCGTCGATCGAGGTGCCTTGGTTGACCGACTGGTCGTGCGCGACGAGATGATCTGCGGAGTTGAGCTGTCGACCGGCGAGTTCGTGGACGCGCGAGCAGTCGTTATGTGTGGTGGAGCGTTCGGGTCGGTTGAGTTGTTGCAGCGATCTGGAATCGTTCCTGACGGCGTGCACGGCGTGCAGGATCACCCTGCGGTGGCCCTCGTGACTCGCGAACCGATCATGCAACAATCCGTATTGTCGATCGGAGCCATCGGACGACTGTCGGTCGACTCAGGTGTCGGCAACGTGCATCTCGTGTCGATGAACGCAACTGCACCGGGTGAGGTCTCCCATGGAGCACTGCTCGTCGCGTTGATGGACGTCACGTCTCGAGGCTCGATCATTCGACACGAGGACGGATCTGTCTCGCGAAATCTCGACATGTTGTCGACGCAATCCGAACGTCACGTGCTCGTTCAGGCCCTTCGACGGGTGGTCTCAATAGTCGGCCGAATGGAGGATCGACTCGGGACTGGGTTCCAGCTTTCGGAGAAGTCGGAGTCGGTCGGGTGGCTGGCAAGTGCGTCCAATAATGAGATTGAGGAGTGGATCATGGCGACGTGCGGAGTGTATGCACACGCAGCGTCATCGCTTCCGCTCGGCGGAGAGTATCTCGATCGTCACGGTGCCGTTCGCAGCGTCGATGGTGTGTGGGTCGCCGATGCGTCAGTCATGCCACGACTCATCGCCGGAAATCCAACGCTTGCAATCGCTGCACTTGCGAAAGTGATTGCCCGGTCTGTGGCCGGAGCTACTGCTGCCAGTTGAGTGAACGTTCCACGCCACGGAGCCATCGCGCATGGTCGCTCGTCTCTGTGCCCGTCGGCTGTGGCTCGAAGCGACGATCGAGGTGCCAGGCGTCTGCGATGTCCTTCGTCGAGCCCCATACTCCTTCAGCGAGTCCGGCGAGGTAGGCAGCGCCCATCGCCGTCGTCTCGAGCACGGTTGGTCGCATTACCTTCACGTTGAGTTGATTTGCCTGCAGCTGGCACAACAGGTCCATCACGGCCGCGCCACCGTCGACACGGAGTGAGGAGAGTGGGACGCCGGATGCCTTCGTCATCGCGTCGATGACGTCGCGGGTTTGAAAGACCATCGATTCGACGACCGCTCGTGCGAGATGCGCACGAGTCGTCCCGCGGGTGATGCCGAGGATCGCGCCGCGCGCACGCGGATCCCACCATGGGCTCCCGAGTCCGGTGAAGGAAGGAACGACGACCACGCCTCCAGAGTCGGTCACGCTGAGTGCGAGGGGTTCAGTCTCCTTCGCATTGTCGATGATGTTGATGCCGTCGCGCAGCCACTGCACCGCGGCGCCGGTTACGAAGATGGCGCCTTCGAGTGCGTACGTGAGTTGGCCATCCCCGAGGTCCCACGCCACGGTGGTGAGCATTCCGGTTGTCGGGGGCGGGCACGTGGTGCCGACGTTCATCAACACGAAGCTCCCGGTGCCGTAGGTGTTTTTCGTGTCGCCAGGCGTGAAACACGCTTGACCAAATAGTGCTGACTGTTGGTCGCCAGCGATTCCTGAGATGGGGATGCCACCGGTGATGCCGCTATCCGGATGTGTCGTCGCACAGCGACCGCTCGATGCGACGACACGTGGGAGGGATGACTCGGGAACGCCGAACATCGCGCACAGTCCTGCGTCCCACGTGCCGGTGCGGATGTTGAACAACATCGTGCGGCTCGCATTCGATGGGTCCGTCACGTGTTCATGACCACCCGAGAGCTTCCAGATGATGAATGAATCAATCGTTCCGAATGCGAGATCGGAAGTTGCGTCGACGGCCTTCGAGCGCAACAGCCACTCCATCTTCGATCCAGAGAAATACGGGTCGAGGACGAGACCTGTGCGCTCGCGAACCATGTCGAGATGAGGGCTGAGTTCGTCACATCGGTCGGCCGTGCGACGATCCTGCCAGACGATCGCGCGGTGGAGGGGTTCACCTGTCGACTTGCTCCACGCGACGACGGTCTCGCGCTGGTTGGTGATCCCAATCGCCACTGGCGCAAAGTCAAGTGCGCCGAGTACCTCGCGTAGCGTGTCGCGCACCGCGTGCCAGATGTCGTTTGCGTCGTGTTCGACCCATCCCGGTTGTGGGAAGTGCTGGGTGAACTCTCGATACGAGCTGATCGGTGCGCGATCGTCGGGAAACACCGCGATGGAGCGCACACCCGTTGTTCCTGCATCGATTGCAATGACCGCACTCACGGGTTGTTCAGCTCTTCCTGCTTCTGGGGGTCGATGTCGCGGGGCACACGGTCTTCAGCGATGCCACAGGCGGAGAGAACGACTGCCGCAAGGATGATTGCGAGAATCGATGTGGTCGTGGACTTGCGGGTCATGGAGACTGTGGCGCTTCCTGAGTGTGTACTTCCACTGGTAATTCCACCACGAATCGGGCGCCGCGAATGCCGTCGTTGCGGTTCTCCGCCCAAATCCGTCCACCGTGCAAGGTCACGTGCTCGAGTGCGAGAGCGAGCCCAAGTCCCGCACCTTCCTGACCCGATCGGCGACCGGCGGCGCCACCGCGTGAGAACCTCTCGAAGATCTTCTCGGTTTCACCAGCGATCAGGCCTTCGCCATCATCCTCGACGACGATCCACACGTACGACGGCGTTGTGGAGCCGTCCTCAGTGGTGACTCGTATGCGTGGTGTTCCACCACTGTGGACTCGCGCGTTATCAATCAGGTTGGCGATCACTCGTGCAAGTCGTCGACGGTCGCCATGAATGACTGCCTCTTCGACTCCAATATCGGCCGTGATTGGGGTGCGGGGCAAACTGCTCACTGCTACTGCCTGACGAACGAATTCCGCGACGCGCAGCGGCTCGCGCACTAGGCGCACCACTCCGGCATCGAAGCGGGAGATCTCCAAGAGGTCCTCGACCAGGCTCTGGAACCGGGCGACGTCGCTGACGAGGAGGTCGAGCGCGGCCTGTGAGCGATCCGAGAGCTCGTCGCGTCGGGCCTGCATCACCTGTGCAGATGCAGCGAGTGTCATGAGCGGTGAACGCAATTCGTGGCTCACGTCCGAGGTGAAGCGGGCGTCGCGCTCGGCGCGTGACTGCAGCGTGGCGACCATTTCATTGAATGCCATGGTGAGGGCTTGCAAGTCGGGGTCGTCGGTCGGTTCGAGCCGGGTATCGAGCCGACCGTCGGCGATGGCGCGCGCCGCCTGTGCAGCATTGGCGAGCGGACGAACGGCGCGCCGTGACGCGAAGAGCCCGAGACCGATTCCCACGATGGTGGTGAAGCCACCAGCGAGGATGAGCGCGAGTCGCACGCTGGAGAGAGCATCGTGGACTTCGCGCATTGGATCGAGTTCGAAGTACGTGACGTTTGCGCGCTCAAGTGGAATTCCGATCACGATTGCGGCACGACCATTCCGTTCGATGGTCATCACCGAGGGTCTGCGATCGGTGATGACGCGAGTCTTGAGTACGGTCGGGATGACCGATTCGATGAAGTTCGACGACGAAGAAATCCACTGGCCGTCGATGTAGACCATGCGCAGCGCGGTTCCTGCTTGCTCGAGGGCGCCAACAACGTTCGTGCGGTCGTCGATCAATTCGTTCTGCACTCGTCGCGCGTTGATGTAGGCCTGGTTGATCTCGGTCAACTCTCGCTGATTGACGAGGCTCGATCGAGTGAAGCCGAAGGTCGAGAGCGCAAGGATGATGGACAAGATGAGGGAACCGGCACCGAAGATGATGAGGATGCGGTTGCGCAAACCGATGCGACGGGGAAGAGCGCGTCGAATCAGGCGACGTGCGCGAGTGAGTCGATACTTCGTCTGGCGCGGTTCGACGAACGTGCTCGTCACGACTCGAGGCGGTAGCCGAGTCCGCGAACGGTCACCACGTGACGGGGGTTCGCAGGATCGGTTTCGACCTTCATGCGCAGGCGCCGGATGTGCACGTCGACGAGCCGGCCGTCGCCGAAGTAGTCGTACCCCCACACCTTGTCAAGAAGTAACTCACGGCTGAACACGCCGCCTGGGTCGTTGGCGAGTTCACACAACAATCGGAACTCGGTCTTGGTGAGCACGACTTCCGCACCTCCGAGGAGCACTTTGCCTTCCTCGGGGATGATTTCGAGATCACCGAAGACGAGTTTGGAATGTCCCGATGCGGCCGGACGCACGCGACGCAAGAGGGCGCGGATGCGAGCTGCGAGTTCCTTCGGCGCGAACGGCTTGGTGAGATAGTCGTCGGCACCAGCCTCGAGACCTGCCACCACGTCATGGGTGTCGGCGCGCGCAGTCACCATCACGATTGGCACATCGCTCGAGCGCCGGATGGTGCGGCACAGCTCGAATCCGTCGATGCCCGGGAGCATGATGTCGATCAACACGACGTCGGCCGAATTGTGTGAAAACAGTGCGACGGCGTCCTCGCCGCTCGAGGCCTCATCGACGTGCCAGCCCTCGTCTTCGAGGGCGAGCTTGACCGACGTGCGGATGCGCTCGTCATCCTCGACGGTCAGAACCCGGATCCCCACGACCTCAATTGTTATCAGTCGGTGCGCTCGCGCGCTGGATCATCGCCGAGAGCGCGTCGAATACGAGTGGCGTTGTCACGAGGGATTCGGCCGGGTGAAGTGGTCCGCCATGGAAATCTCCCAGTCGGCACCCCGCCTCACGGGCAATGAGGGCACCGGCGGCGATGTCCCACGGATGCAGATTTTCCTCAAAGTATGCGTCCAGGCGACCGCAGGCGACGTAACACATGTCGATCGATGCTGCCCCGAACCGACGGATGTCGCGAACCTCGTGGATCATGCGCGCGACCCGCGCCGACTGGATGGTGCGCTGATGTGCCGCGTAACTGAATCCCGTGCACACGAGTGCCTGGGAGATCTCCGACGTCGTGCTGCACGAAATCGGGTAGTCATTTAGTCGAGCGCCCTCGCCACGAATTGCCGTGAACGTTTCGCCGAGGGGTGGGATGTGGACAACGCCCACAAGAGGGCCTTCGCTGTCTGCTACGCCGATCGAGACGGCCCAATTGGGGAGCGCGTAGGTGAAGTTCGTTGTGCCGTCGATTGGGTCGATGCACCACTCGATTCCTGAACTCCCAGAAACCGATGCACCTTCTTCTCCGATGATCGCGTCATTCGGTCGAAGTGTGCGGAGTCGGTCGACGATCAGTCGTTCGCTCGCCCTGTCGTACTCGGTGACCATGTCGGTCGTCGTCGACTTGGTGCCGACGTCGTTGAGTCCTGCCTTGCGACCCTCGAAGGCGAGGGTTCCAGCATCGTGGGCGAGGGTGGTCGCGAGTTCGAGCAGACCGTGTGGCGTCATCGCCGCGACGCGCCGCGATCGTTCATCTCGCGCCACTCACCAATGGCGCGCAGCACCAGCACGCTGACGACACTCATACCGGCTGCACCGACCACTGCACCGATGAAAATCCCGATGCCGAGTGGAGTGCCGCAGTCACCTGAGCACTGGATGTCGATCATCGAATATCCGATCGATGCACCGGCGAGCGCGCAGACGAGAATCGCCACGAAGGCAATCGCGCGGGCGAGCGGCGAGGGGATCGCCGAAAGCGGTCGCTTCGCGGGATCGAGATCGGACATGCGCATTAGCGTAGTTGCCATCGTGAAAAGCGTGCCGACACGACACAAGGCGATCTGTCACGTCGACATGGACATGTTCTACGTCGCCGTCGAATTGCGTCGTCGCCCAGATCTGCGTGGCAAGCCCGTCGTCGTGGGCGGGGACGGATCTCGTGGCGTCGTTGCTGCGGCGTCGTATGAAGCACGGCGCTACGGAGTCTTCTCCGCGATGTCGTCTGCAACGGCCAAGCGCTTGTGTCCACAGGCGATCTTCCTCCCCGGTGACATGGACTTGTATCAGCAGGTGAGCGAGCAAGTCTTCGACATCTTCCATGACGTCACACCGCTCGTCGAAGGACTTTCGCTCGACGAGGCGTTCTTGGACGTGACCGGTTCGATTCGGTTGTTCGGTGAGCCCGAGGTGATCGCCGACTCCATTCGTTCGCGTGTGCGCACGGAAGTCGGGCTTCCGTGCAGCATCGGCATTGCGCCGAGCAAATTCATCGCGAAGTTGGCGTCGAAGGCCGCCAAGCCGATCGCGGATCGTGATGGTGTGCGTGAAGGTCTCGGCGTGCTGCGCATCGAGCCGGGAAAGGAACTCGACTTCATCCTGCCGTTGCCGGTGAAAGCGGTGTGGGGCGTCGGGCCAGCGACGCTGGAGAAGTTGCTCGGCGTCGGCATCCACACGGTCGGCGACTTGGCTGCCGTCGACCTCGACGTCTTGGAGGGGATCGTCGGCGTGGCACATGCACGTCACCTCCACGACCTCGCACATGCTCGCGACGACCGTGACGTAATCGCCGAACGTGAGGCGAAGTCGATCGGCAATGAAGAGACGTTCTCGGTTGATCTCACCACACATGACGAGGTCCGTGCACAGGTGGTGCGACTCGCGGACAACGTCGCGCATCGGTGTCGAATTGCAGGTCAGTTGCCGCTCACCATCACACTCAAGATCAAGTACGCCGACTTTGATGTGGTCACGCGTTCGAAGACCTCGCAATTTGCTGTAACGAGTGCGCAGGCAATGGTGCAGTTGCTCGAAGATGCATTGGCCGAAGTGATGGTCAGGCGAGGGGTCCGTCTCGTCGGAGTGAGTGCGCGGAACTTCGGGGAATCGTCGCCTCAGTTGTCCCTCTTCGACGATCCAGACAATGCCGAGGGCGTGGAGTCCGCGTGGGCTCCCACGGCCGAGGCGATCGATGAGATTCGTGCCCGGTTTGGGCATTCCTCGATCGGGCCGGCAAGTGCACTTCGTGGCGGTCGTCGACCTGGGTCCTCTCCGTGGGGCCCGAATTCTACGGGTAACGACTCCTGAGTCTCCTGGGCGACATGGCGCGTCATCGATCTTCGTGCGAGAATGACTCCATGCCGCTTTCCGAGGACGAACAACGGATCCTGCGCCAGCTCGAGCAGCAACTCGAGACTGACAAGGAATTCGCCCAGAACGTCTCGCAATCTGGTCTCTATCGCCACGCCGTGCGTACCGTGCGTTGGGCCGCACTCGGGATGGTTGCAAGTCTCGGCTTCACTATCGCCACTTTGCAGATTCACTTCGCGCTCGCGTTCGTCGGTTTCCTCGGCATGCTCGCCTGCGCGGTAGTGATCGAAGGCAAGCTTCGTGCGATGAGCAAGGCCGGTTACAAGGATGTCGTCCAGGTCCTGCGCACGGCATCGTTGAACTCGAAGGCCAAGATGCGTTCGAAGTTCGACCGCAACATCTAGTCGATCAGTGCCATACCTCGCCGTCGACATCGGGGGAACCAAACTCGCCGTCGGCATCGTCGATGACGACGGTCGCGTGTTGTCGCGGGCAACGTCTCCGACACCTCAGTCCGATGTTTGGGGTGCACTTACATCACTCATCGCCGCACAACTCGACGGAACGACTCATCAACTCGCGGCGTGTGGCGTCGGGTGTGGCGGGCCGATGACACTCGACGGCGAGGAGGTCTCGCCACTGAACATTCCTGACTGGCGCGCGTTTCCCCTGCGCGAACGTCTGCGTGAAGCAACGGGACTCGAGGTGTATGTGGCCAACGATGCGCACGCGCTCGTTCTCGGCGAGGTCTGGTGTGGAGCTGTGCGTGGATGCTCGGACGTGATCGGGATGGTCGTGTCGACCGGTGTCGGAGGAGGCATCGTGAGTCGGGGCAAGTTGGTGTCGGGGAGATCAGGAAACGCCGGCCACATCGGTCACGTCATCGTCGAGCCGGAAGGTCGCCGGTGTGCGTGCGGCGCGCGAGGTTGCCTCGAGGCACACGCATCCGGACGCTCGATCGAGGCAATTACGGGCGTGCCTGCAGCGCAGGCGACGCTTGCGACCAAGCAACTCGCCGGTCGACAGGTTGGCCGTGCGCTCGCGGGAGTGGCTGCGGTGATGGACCTGGAACGTGCCGTGATCGGTGGTTCGGTTGCGCTCGGTTTCGGCCAGCCTTTCTTCGACGCGGTCAATGCCGAACTCGAAGCGAATGCCAGGATCGAATTCATCCGAGGGTTTCAGGCCATTCCCGTCGGTCTCGGCGAATCGGCACCGCTCGTTGGGGCGGCCGCGGTTGCGAGGTCGGCGACTAGCGTCTAGCCCATGAACCCGTCGTACAGCAACGAAGCCGAGGAATATCGCCAGAAGGTTCAAGCGTTCCTCGCTGAAAAACTGCCGAGCACCTGGAAGGGAATCGGATCGCTCGAGGGCGAGCAACTCGAAGAGTTCGTCACGCAGTGGCGTGCCACGCTCGCCTCGACTGGATATCTCGCTCCGGGTTGGCCGGTCGAATACGGCGGTGGTGGACTGTCGGCACTCGAGCAAGTGATCGTGGCTGAGGAGTTCGCACGTGCTGGTGTGCCAACTGGCGGTCCGAACGACGTGTTCGGTATCCAGATGCTCGGCAACACGCTGTTGCTGTTCGGATCAGAAGAGCAGAAGAGTCATTACCTGCCGCGAATCATTTCCGGTGAGGACACCTGGTGTCAGGGCTACAGCGAGCCGAATGCCGGAAGCGATCTCAGCAACGTCGGTCTCAAGGCGACGTTGGACGGTGACCAGTGGATCTTGAACGGCCAGAAGATTTGGACGTCTGCGGGTCACCTCGCCGATCACATCTTCACCCTCGCGCGCACCGATCCGGATGCGCCGAAGCACAAGGGCATTTCGTTCCTGCTCGTCGACATGCGCCAGCCCGGCATCGAGGTTCGTCCGATCAAGATGATTTCGGGCGAGAGCGAGTTCAACGAGGTGTTCTACACCGATGCGGTCGTGCCGAAGGAGAACGTCGTCGGCGGAGTGAACAACGGCTGGGCCGTGGCAATGGGGCTCCTTGGTTTCGAACGCGGAGAGGCCGCTGCGACGGCGCCGATTCGCTTCCAGGCAGAACTCGATCGGCTCTTGTTGTTGGCCAAGCAGCGTGGTGTCGCCTCCGATCCGCGCATTCGTCAGCGTCTCGCATGGTGCTATTCCAAGGTGCAGGTGATGCGCTTCATTGGAATGCGCACACTGACTCAGTTCTTGAACGGTCACCATCCGGGCCCTGACGGCGCGATCTTCAAGTTGTATTGGAGCGAGTACCACAAGGTTGTCACCGAACTCGGAATCGACATCATCGGGCTCGATGCGCTTGTGCCGACGGGCCGCAAGCCGTCCAGTGCATTCCAGACCGATGACGCCGGTGCACCGAACGACTCGATGAGCTGGGCGATGACGTTCCTCAACGCGCGAGCGGGGACGATTTATGCAGGCTCGTCGCAGATCCAGAAGAACATCATCGGTGAGATGGTGCTTGGACTTCCCAAAGAACCCAAGCCAAACTAGAGCCCATGAAGACACTGCGGCTCGCGACACGAACGGTCGGCGCGGTTGCAGTTCGTCCCGATCTGTGGCGTGCAGGCCTGTCGCAAGTGCGCAGGTTGGCACCGAATCGCTGGTACGCACACTGGCCGTTCCTGCCCGTCCCTGCGCGTGAGTACCTCGAGTTTCGAGTCCTCACCCAGTACGGCGACACACAGCGCTCGCCGGAGGTGCGTGACGTGATCGATTATCTCGAGTGGTCGCGGGACTGGCACAGTACCGCCCGAAGTCAACGTCGGAAACGACGGGTCTGAGCCATGCGAAGCGCGCTCGTTCTGAATGCAACTTACGAGCCGCTGAGTGTCGTGTCGGCACGTCGCGCCGTGTGCTTGGTGTTGGCTGACAAGGCAGAGATCGTCGAAGATGATGGAACAGAGGTGCGCAGTTCGAGTTTTGCGATTCCCGGTCCACTCGTCATTCGTTTGCGCTACATGGTCAAAGTGCCGTATCACCGTCGCACCGCACTCTCGCGTCGCGCGGTGTTCGCTCGTGACGATCACCGCTGTCAGTACTGCGGGGGCGTGGCCGACTCGATCGATCACGTGATGCCACGATCGCGAGGAGGAATGCACGTGTGGGAAAACGTGACCGCGGCATGCCGTCCGTGCAATCTGCGCAAGCGTGATAGAACCCCGGAAGAGGCCGGCATGCGACTCGCTTCGCAACCGCTGGCGCCCCGCGAGCTTGCTTGGATCACCGTGTCGGTCGGCAGGGTGCCCGAGGTGTGGAAGCAATACCTTGCCGAAGCCTCCTAAAGCCCACTGGCGGTTCCACGAAGCGATAGGTCTCGCCGAAGAACATCACCATCGAGTGCTCCCGAGCGAGCGCGCCGTGTGGGATTTCGAGATCACGCGTCCAGCCCTCGTCCTCGGGTCGCGTCAAAACGACTCCATCGTTGATCTCGAGGCGTGCGCAACCCGCGGCATCGATGTCGTGACTCGACGCAGTGGCGGGGGACTGATGTTGCTCATTCCGGGGGAGCATCTGTGGCTGGACGTCGTCATTTGTCCCGGTGACCCACTGTGGTCGGATGACGTACAGACCTCCATGAACTGGCTCGGGGCGATCTGGCAGCGCGCATTGGCTGACAGTGGCATCACCAACTCGACGGTTGCTACTGGTGGGCTCGTCGCCGACGAGCTTGGTCAACTCGTGTGCTTTGCGGGCCGGGGCCCAGGCGAGGTGATGGGCTCCGATGGACGGATGAAATATGTCGGCATCAGCCAACGCCGAAACCGGGAGCAGGCGCGCTTTCAGTGCACGGCATACACGAAATGGGATGCCGACTTGCTCTTGGCTCTCCTCTCCGAACCAGTGGCCGACCCTGAGCGCCTGCGCACCATGGTCGGCGTCGTGCCCGTTGCACCACTCGTTCTCGCCGCACGCGTCTTTGAACTGATCAGCGAACTCGACTGATCCCGGGCCGATTTCGGCTCCTCACGCCAATTCACGGGCTGTGCCTTGCCATATTCCGACGGTGGGGAAAAATGGTGAAATGGTGCTTGTAAGTGGGGGACAGTGGGGATATCGTCGTGAAGGTCAGAACGGGTGCGGAGCCCGTATGGCGGCAGCAAGTACGGGGAATGCAAGCCCCACAAGGGTTTGCACAGGGCAGCGGAGGCAAAGTGTTCGTAGGGGTGCATGAGCGGCAACTCGACCCAAAGGGTCGCATGGCGTTGCCCGCCGCCTTCCGTCCTCGTTTGGAGCCCCGGTGTTACCTCTCGATCGGTCGCGACAAGTGCATCGACGTCCTCACCGCAGAGGCCTTCGAGGAGGTCGCACGCGACACGGTGAACAAGGTCCGCTCGGGTGAGCTCGACCGCAATCAGCAGCGCGCGCTCGCGAGCAACACCTTCGAGGTCACCGTCGATGCTCAGGGTCGCATCAACATCGACGAGAAGTTGCGCGAATACGCAGGCCTGAGCTTGAGCTCACGCGTCGTCGTCAGTGGTTCGTTCGATCGCGCGGAGATCTGGGAGCCATCCCGTCACCAGCGCATCAGCGACACCGGAATTTCACAGATCGCCGGAACGGGCGAGTAGGTCCAAGGAGGTATCGCCAAGACACAACGCGTGCGACCGTGACGCCGACCACGCGACGCGTCGCACTTCTGCAGTCTCTCAGTCAGCAAGGTGGACAGCCCCAACTCCGCCCGCTTCCATCTCGCCGATCCGGGGAGACATCCCGGCGGCAATCGCTGACTGAGGGGCTGCAGAAGTTCGACAGTCGACACGGCAACGCGATCCAGCTGTGCAGCGAGATCACCATGGCATCGAACTCCGACCTCCACACCGATTACGGCCACGAGCCAGTCATGTTGCACGAGATCGTCGACGTGTTTTCCTCCGTGCCGGCCGGATGCGTCGTCGATGCGACGCTCGGTGGCTGCGGACACACCGTTGGCATCCTTCGTTCTCACCAGCACCTGTCCGTGCTCGGCATCGATCAAGACGAGAATGCGATCGCACACGCTGAGTCGCTGCGAGAATCGGATCCAGATTTGCGTGCACGACTCACGGTGCGTCGTGGACGCTTCGATCGCTTCGCCGAAATCCTCGAAGGGTCGGGGATCGAGGAGATTTCTGGGGCGCTGTTCGACCTCGGCGTGTCCTCCCCGCAGTTCGACCGCGCAGAGCGTGGGTTTTCGTACCGCAACGACGGCCCACTCGACATGCGCATGGATGCTTCCCAGTCATGGAGCGCATACGACGTGGTGAATGGATACGACGTCGAGCGACTGACGGAGGTCGTTCGTCGTTACTCAGATGAGCGTTTCGCCCACCGCATCGCCAAGGCGATCGTTGCGGCCCGCACGATCGAGACGACGGCGCGTCTCGCCGAGGTGATCGCCGAAGCGATTCCGGCACCAGCTCGCCGCACCGGCGGACACCCGGCAAAGCGAACCTTTCAGGCGCTGCGCATTGAGGTGAATGCCGAACTCGACGTGCTCCCGACCGCGCTCGATGCGGCACTCGCAGCGACTGCTCCCGGTGGACGCGTCGCGGTGCTCAGTTATCACTCGGGAGAGGACCGCATTGTCAAGCACGTGTTTGCCGAGGCAATGCGCCACGAAGGTGGAGATGCATCCCCGTACGTGCACCCGGAGTCGATGCAGGGGAGTTTTCGCAAGGTGCGCGTGGCGCAGAAGCCATCACGCGAAGAAATAGATCGGAACCCACGGGCGTCCTCGGCGCGTCTGCGGGTGATCGAAAAGGTGGGTTGCTGAGATGGCGTTAGCGGTTGACCAGCCAAGGATGCAGCGCTCTGCGCCACGCATTGGTCAGTCTGCACCCCCTGAACGCCATCTCGAACTCATCGC
>JALRJT010000136.1 GCA_023254985.1 Ilumatobacteraceae bacterium
CTTCGACACCACCCTCGTCGATCGTGAATTTGGCGCGACGTCGTATGCCCTCCACTACATCGTCGCTCGCCCATCGAACATTCTGCGCGCGTGTAAGGACGACCAGATCGCCGAATACCTGATCCCGACGATTACCGGCGAACGCGTGGATTGCCTGGCGATGTCCGAGCCCGACGCCGGCTCTGACGTGCGCGGCATGAAGTGCACTGCTGTCAAGGACGGATCCGACTGGGTGATCAACGGCACCAAGCACTTCATCTCGCATGCGGATCTCGCCGACTACGTGATTCTCTTCGCCGCCACCGCTGAGGAACAGACCTCGAAAGGCCCGAAGAAGAAGATCACGGGCTTCCTCGTCGACTTCGACACCCCGGGCTGCGAGAAGGTCGCGGGATACAACTGTGTGTCGAACTCGGGTTATCACAACATGATCATCAACTTCGACAACTGTCGCGTGCCTGAGAGCAAGGTGCTCGGCGAGGTACACGGCGGATTCGACGTCGCCAATGAGTGGCTCGGCTCGACCCGCCTGCAGGTGGCAGCAGTCTGCGTCGGTCGCGCACGTCGCGCGTTGAACCTGTCGGTCGAGTGGGCCGCCACGCGCGAGCAGTTCGGCCAGCAGATCGGCAAGTTCCAGGGTGTGTCGTTCAAGCTCGCCGACATGCAGACCCGGCTCGATGCGGCTGAGCTCCTCACGTTGCGCGCCGCATGGAACGACGCCAACGGCAATTTCGATGACTCCGAGATGGCGATGGCCAAGGTGTTCGCAAGCGAGATGTGCCAGTACGTCACCGACGAGGCGATCCAAATCTTCGGCGGAATGGGACTCATGGACGAGTTGCCTCTGGAGCGCATGTGGCGCGACACCCGCGTCGACCGCATCTGGGACGGCACGAGCGAGATCCAGCGCCACATCATCTCCCGTCAGTTGCTGCGCAAGTACGGCGGCTGATCTTGGTTGACCTCGCACGACTCCTGAATCCGCGCAGCGTCGCGGTGATCGGTGGCGCACCCGCCGCCGCCGTCGTGCGACAGTGCCAGAAGCTCGGCTACACGGGCGAGATCTGGCCGGTGCATCCCAAGAAGTCCGACATGCATGGTGTCGCATGCTTCCCCACCATCGCCGACCTGCCAGGCGTACCGGACGCAGCATTCATCGCCGTCAATCGACACCTGACGATCGATGCCGTGGAGCAACTCTCTGCGCTCGGTGCTGGAGGTGCCGTGTGTTATGCATCGGGCTTCTCCGAATCCGGCGAGGTCGCGCTGCAGGAGCGTCTCGTCGAAGTTGCTGGGCCGATGGCACTCCTCGGGCCGAACTGCTACGGATACGTCAATGCACTCGACGGTGTCGCACTGTGGCCCGACGAACATGGCTGCTCACGCGTCGATCGCGGCGTGGGAATCATCTCCCAGAGTGGCAACGTCGGCCTCAACCTCACACTCCAACAACGCGGTCTGAAGATGGCCTACATGGTGACCGTCGGCAACCAGGCTGGTGGTGGAGTCGAGGATGCACTTGACTCATTCGTTGCCGACGACCGCGTGACGGCGATCGGGCTGTTCATCGAGGCCATTCGCGATCCGCGCCAATTCGCCCAGATTGCGGTAACAGCAGCGAAGAAAGGCAAGCGCATCGTCGCGCTGCAGACCGGCAAGAGCGAGGCCGGTGCGCTGATCGCCGCGTCGCACACCGCGTCGCTCGCCGGCAATCGCGCGGCATATGCGGCACTGTTCGCCCGTTGCGGTGTCGCCACCGTGGAGACCCCAACGGAACTCGTAGAAACCCTCAAGTTGCTCGACCACGGTGGTGTGCTCTCGGGATACAAGATGGCATCGCTCTCCTGCTCCGGCGGAGAAGCCTCACTCGTGGCAGACCTCTCCGAGACGACCTCGCTCACATTCTCTCCGTTCCCCGCCGAGCAGCGTTCACGCATCGAAGCGACGCTCACCGAACTCGTCTCGGTGGCGAATCCCTTCGACTACCACACGTTCATGTGGGGAGATCGCGAGGCGATGGCAAACACCTTCGGCGCGACGATGGATGGCCCACACGACGCAACGATGCTCGTCCTCGATGCGCCGCCGAGTCCGGATCAGGACTCGAGTAGCTGGATCGTCGCAGCAGACGCCTTCGCCGATGCCGCTCACGCGACCGGTCGTCGCGGCGTGGTCGTGGCGACCATGCCCGAGTGCCTTGCCCCCGAGGTGCGTGGGGCGATCTCTTCGCGCGGCATCGCCCCGCTACAAGGACTCCGTGAGTCGCTCATCGCACTCGATCGCGCCGCTTGGCTCGGCGCGCACACGCCGCAGGGCGAACCCTCTTCGGTCACCGTCCCTGGCGCGACGACACTCGTCGATGAACAACGAGCAAAGTCAATGCTTTCCGATCTCGGTGTGCGCGTACCAAAGGGTGTGCGCGCGAGTCGTGCGCAACTCGAAACAGCGGCATCACAGGTTGGATATCCCGTCACGCTGAAGGGACTCGGTCTTGCGCACAAGAGTGAATCGGGTGCCGTCGCGATCGGCCTCTCCGATGCACCGGCACTACGCAGTGCACTCGAGGCGATGCCGGCATCGATCACCGAGTTCCTCGTGGAAGAAACGGTGACAGGAATCGTGGCCGAAGTGCTCGTAAGTATCAGGCGCGCCGCACCACTTGGATGGCTCGTCACGATCGGCGCTGGCGGTGTATTGACCGAGTTGTGGAAGGACACCCAGTCGCTCCTCGCCCCCGCCTCGCGAACAGACATCGAAGATGCGATTGCTCGCCTGCGCATCGCTCCGATCCTTGCCGGCTATCGCGGGAAGCCCGCGGGCAACGTCGCAGCCCTGGTCGAGTTCATCGAACGTCTCCAGTCCGTCGTCGTCGGCACCACCATGGTCGAAGTCGAACTCAACCCCGTGCTCGTCACGACGAACGATGCCATCGCCGTCGATGCACTACTCATCGAGGAGAACTGACTATGCCCATCACGACGACGACATCGAACGACGGCCGGGTGCTCGAGATCACCCTCGACCGCCCGAAGGCCAACACGATCGATGCAGCCACGAGCCAGGAACTGAGCCGTATCTACGACGCATTCAACCGAGATGCGACACAGCGCGTTGCGATCTTCACCTCCGCCGGCGAGAAGTTCTTCTCGGCCGGCTGGGATCTGAACGCGGCCAACGACGGCGAGTCGTTCGACTCCGACTACGGCGTCGGCGGATTCGGCGGATTTCCCGAACTGCCCAACCGCAACAAGCCAGTGATCGCAGCCGTCAATGGCATGGCCGTCGGCGGCGGCTTCGAGATCGCGATGGCCGCTGACTTCATCGTTGCCGCCGAGCACGCGACGTTCTTCCTGGCAGAGACCAAGGTCGGCGTGATCCCCGACGCCGGCACCATTCGCCTCCCACGACTCCTGCCACGACAACTGTCGAACGAGATCATCTTCGGTGGCCGTCGCCTGTCCGCCCAGGAGGCGGCATCCTTCGGGATCGTCAACCGCGTCGTGCCTGCTGCAGAAGTGATGGATTCCGCGCGTGCACTCGCAGCAGAGATCTGTCTGTCCGCACCACTCGCCGTCGCAGCGGTGATGCAACTCAATCGCGAACTCGAAGGCGTCGACATCCTCGATGCGATGAAGGCGATGCGCACTAACCCCGCCTATCGCGCGGCGATCGATTCAGAAGACGCCAAGGAAGGCCCGGCGTCGTTTGCGGAGAAGCGTCCGCCCCGCTGGACCGGTCGCTAATTCGACTTGCGCGCCTTGACGGCGCATTCGTCCAACACGTCGAGCAATTCGATACCACGGCTATCGCGGGGCTCTGGCTGGAACTCCCCGACCGCATAGGAAAAGCTCGTGCGCAGGGACGGCCATGCACCGTGCGTTGAGCCACCTGCGCCAGTGTGTCCGAATGCGTCTGGCGCCATGCCGAGTCGGGACGGGTTCGGGTTCAACTCAAAGCCCACACCGAAGCGCAGGAGCCGGCCGGACAACTCATCGGCACCGACCGATCGCTCACGACGCGCAATGGCGATCGTCTCAGGCTTCAACAGTCGCACACCGTCGAGTTCGCCCTCGTTTACGAGCATCGCATACAGCCGTGACATTGCGTATGCGGAAGCGACTCCGCCACCTCCAGGAAGTTCCGCACGGGACATCTCCGGAGTGCCCGCCTTGTCGGTCGGCATCAGCCCATAGACAAAAGCGAGTCGCGGATCGACGTCCTTGCCCATCAGCGCGGTGTAGTTGTAATCCGAAGCGCGCACGGTCTTGGCGATTCGTGGAATCACCGACTCTGGTGCCCCGATGTGAAGGTCCAACGACAGCGGGCCCGCGATCTCCTCGCGAACGAACGTGCCGATGCTACGACCATCCGTGCGACGCACGATTTCGCTCGCGATCCAGCCGTATGTGAGAGCGTGATACGTAGGTAATCCCACCTTCACGAATGGAACCTGCTCTGCGGTGTAGCGGGCCATCAGCACGGGATCGATGATCTCTTCGAAGGTGAGCGATCGTTCGATGCCTGGCACTCCCGCGACATGTGCGAGCGCATCGCCAACGGTCACGTGACCTTTCCCGCCGGTGGCGAACTCTGGCCACACCGAGTCGATCCGGGCCTCGAGGTCCACGAGCCCGCGCTCGACACACATCAACACCGCGACTGCGCAGATGCCTTTCGTGCCGGAGGCGACGACGCACACGGTGTCGCTCCCCCACGAGGAACCGTCAGACTTCTTTCCGCCCCACAGATCGACGACCTGCCGACCTTTCACCGTGGCGGCAAAGGATGCACCGTGGTGATCACCCGCGTGATACTTGTCGAAGACCTTGGCTACGGGCTCGAAGCCAGGGGCAACGAGTCGTTCGCGGCTCATGCCATCGAGCGGGCGATGGACGGCGTAGCCGTGATGAGGCGACGCGTGTAGTCCTCGTGCGGCGACCCGATGACGGTCTCTGCGGTGCCGAGCTCGACGATTCGGCCCTGTGACATCACCGCGACCTCGTCGGCGATCGAGCGCACGAGTGGCAGGTTGTGCGTCACGAACAGCATTGCGAGACCGAGACTCTTGCGAAGCTCCCCGAGCAGGTCGACGATTGCGGCCTGCACGAGCACGTCGAGCGCACTCGTCACTTCGTCACACACCAACACGTCGGGTTTGCTGACGAGAGCACGAGCGATCGCCACGCGCTGACGCTCGCCGCCCGACAGCTGGTCGGGATACTTGCCCGAATACGACGCGGGCAGGTTGACCTTGTCGAGCACGTCCAGGATCGCCTTGTCGGCTTCCGCCTGCGATGACCCAGCGATGAGAAGTGGTCGCACGATGAGGTCACCGACGGTGCGACGCGGATTGAGTGAACCATAAGGATTCTGGAACACGTACTGAATGCCGAGTCGCTGGGCCATCGTGCGCCTGCGCGACGTGATGCCGAGCGGTTCACCCTTGAAGGTGATCTCGCCATCCCACTCACGATGCAGCCCACCGATTGCGCGCGACACGGTGGTCTTACCTGACCCAGATTCGCCGACGAGTGCGAGGCACTCGCCCTTGCGAATGGTGAGCGTCACGTCGTGCACGACGACGTTGCCCGAATAGGCGGCATTCACACCCTTCAACTCGACGATCGGGTCACCCTTTGCGGCCGTGCGTGCGCCGAGCGGAACGGCAACCGTGCTCGTCGGCACCGTGCCAACCTTGATGCAGCGAGCCGTGTGGCTCTCACCCACCGAGACGACAACAGGAAATGCCGATCGACACTCATCGGTTGCAAGCTCGCAGCGCAACGCAAACGCACATCCCTGAGGGCGCTTCCCAGGTGACGGCGCCCGGCCAGCAAGACCGACAATCTGACGACCGCCCTCGATGTCTGGTGCTGCAGCGACGAGATGGCGCGTATATGGATGCGCGGGACTCGTGAAGATCTGACGCACTGGGCCGTGTTCGACGACGCGACCCGCATACATGACCGCGACGTCGTCGGCGAGGTCGGCCACGACGGCCAAGTCGTGCGTGATGTACAGCGCAGCGACACCGTGTTCACGAGTGAGCGAGCGAATGGTGGCGAGCACGTGCTCCTGGGTCGACACGTCAAGTCCCGTGGTCGGTTCGTCGAGGACGATCACCGACGGACGACAGGCGAACGCCATGGCAAGACCGACGCGCTGCTGCTGACCACCGGACAACTGGTGCGGATAGCGCTCGAGATACTCGTCGTCCGTTGGCAGCAAGACTTCCGCCATCATCTCCTTCACGCGGGCCTTACGAGCTTCATCGGAGCCGCCGAAGTCGTGCGCCTCGAGCACCTCCATGAGCTGCGTGCCGATGCGCAGCGCAGGGTTCAGCGACGACGCGGGGTCCTGCGGCACGTACGAGACGCGCTCGCCACGAATCTTGCGCTTTCCTTCGTCGTCGAGAGTGAGCACCTCGATACCGCCACATGCGACCGATCCATGGTCGATCTCCACTCCTCGCCGAGCGTGACCGAGGACCGCAAGACCGACAGTGGTCTTGCCCGATCCCGACTCGCCCACGAGCCCGAGCACGCGCCCCGGCTCGACCGTGAGCGTGACCTCGTCGACGATGTCGTTGCCAGTCGCCGCGACGTTCAGTCGCAGGTTGGTGATCGAAAGACCCTTACTCACCCTTGCCTCCACGATCGATTCCGGCGGACACTCGCGACAGACCGTCACCGATGAGTCCCGTGCCGATGGTGAGG
>JALRJT010000152.1 GCA_023254985.1 Ilumatobacteraceae bacterium
CGAACTCGCGACCCTCACCTTGGCAAGGTGATGCTCTACCAACTGAGCCACGTCCGAATAACGGAAAACCGTTAGGGAGATGAGTTTAGCAGTGGATCTGCGGTGCTCAACACGTCGCGCGACACTGCCTCTTTGGCGCCGTACTTGACTACCCCGGCAAGCGAAACGAGCACCACGAACGAGCCAATGGATTGAATGACGGCGACGGTCTGGCCAAAGAACATCCATGCAAAGCCTGTGCTGATGACGGGACTGAGGAGACAGATCAGCGACGAAGTCGAGGCTGGCACGAACCGCTGCGCCCACACCATCGTCGTGTGACCGATCGTGCCAGACACGAGCGTCATCGTCACGATCAGAAAGAAGTCGTGCCACGAGATCGTCGAGATGTCCTTCGAGGTGAGTAGTGCCCACGGCGCGGCCACGATGCACTGCATGACCGAAATTCCGAACATGAATGCCCAGGTATTCACGCCACTCGTGCGTGCCTTCTTGGATGCGATGAAATACCCGGTCCACAACACCGAGTTAATAAGCGCGAGGACGTCCCCGCGCAACGCCGACGCCCCACCGGATTCAGCTCCGAGCACCACCCCGGCGACTCCCGCAAAGCTCGTCAACGCAAACACGATCTGCACGCCTCGGAGACGTTCACCAAGGAATCGCGGTGCGACGAGCAGTGTCATTGCCGTACTTAGGTTGCCGATGATGGTTGCGTTGACGATCGACGTGGTCGTGAAGGACATGAATCCCGAGATCGTCGACCAGCCAAAGATAATCCCGGGAATGATTGCGGCCCTCAAACTCTCCCAATTCAACGGGATGCGTCGGACCCGAATGATTGTGTACAGCACGATCGGCCAGAACAACACGCGATAGAAGATCGTGGAGTTGATCGACATGTCGACGCCGAGTGTGATTACCGGCCCGATCCCCCATACGAGGACCGAAAGGAACACGCCCAACACCGGGACCGCGTGCGCCTTGTCAACGACGGCAACGCGCGCGTTGCGAACACGCGCGGTCAGCACGACGAAAGCGTCACGACTTCTTGGAAGAATCTGGACGCAGATCGACGCGCAGCACGAGGACACCGTCTTCAACACTTGCCGTCGCGTCACCGATCATCGCAAAGTCCTGGAAGTCGGTCTGTGCCTGGGCAATGAACATCTGTCGTTCGTCTCCGGCGACGGGAGGAAGGGGGCGACGCTTCACTGCGGCGGCACGTTCCTTGAAGCGGGCGATCATTTCTGCGGGATCAAAGGAGGCCATGCCCCCAATTTAGTTGAGCCCTACTTCAGTAACGGGTCGATCGGGGTGCGACGTTCTTCGTCGGGTGACTGTCGGTTGATGGGGCGCCGAGAAGTTACTGGACCCTCTCGCACCACCGCCGGGGATGATTGGACCCCTTCATGCTGCTGTGGTGCTCCGGTCACGATCTCACGGGCCATCTGCAACAGGTCACGACGGGTCTGCTCATCGCCATTCACGAACGCATCATCGCTCATCACCTCAAGGGGGGCGAGCGCCGGTGACTCCAGCCTCGCCTCTTTCCACAGGCGAAGGGTGTAGAGACAGAGTGCGACGCCTGCTCCAAGGCAGATCAAGGCGATCGCGGCGATCCGCAATTCGATCAAACCAAGGGTGCACATGACGACTCCAAAGTTACCCGACTCCGCAATACTTGGAACGTGGTCGATGCGCTCATCAACGTGGCGTCAATTGTCCTCTTTATTGGAGTCTTGATCTGGCTGATGCGCCAGTCGCGGCGATCCCTCGTCGGCTGGCACTCGCCCGAGGGCTACGACTTCGTCGCGGCAGCACGCGGAGTCGACGAATCAGGCACGCCCAGTCGATGGAAGATCGTTCGAGTACATCTCGACCCACAGACGAAGTCTGTTTCGCTTCTCCCGCGTGGCACACGCGCGAGCGACGTTCGCGGAACGTTCCGCGTCGTTGGCAGACCCCACGAATCGGTGACAAAGGGATTCGCCGCACGTCACGCTGGATTCGTCGTGCGACACGATGACCGCGACGTGTTGGTGCGAGTCGATCGCGATTCACTACCGTTCGACCGCTTCAACGCGGTCATCGACCGCGGCGCTTAGTAATTCTCGGCCAGGAACCGCTTCAGCGGTGGGCCAACCTGTTCGAAGTTGATCAAGAACGCATCGTGGCCGTGCGGTGAATCAATCTCGACGTACTGCGATGGCACGCCGTGTGCAACCAACATGTCGGCAATCTGGCGCTGCTGATACGTCGGATAAAGGATGTCGCTCGAGATCCCCATCACGAGTGCCGGTGCCTTGATTCGTCCAATCGCCTTCTCGAGCGAGCCACGTCCACGCGCGACGTCGTGTAGGTCCATCGCCTTACCGATGATGAGATAGCTGTTTGTGTCGAAGCGGCGAATGAGCCGATCGCCGTGGTGATCGAGATAGCTCTCGACCTCGAAGCGATCCCACAGGCCGAGTCCGTTGTAGTCCGCATCGCTGTCGGCGAGATCGCGACCGAAACGCTGATTGAAGACGTTGTCGCTGCGGAACGTGACCTGCGAAATCATGCGCGCGATCGCAAGCGACTCCCACGGACCCTCGCCGGGAGCGGCGTCGTAGTACTCGCCACCATTCCACTTCGGATCGAGTCGAATCACCCGGCGACCGATCGCACCCCAGGCAATCTGCTGAGCAGTCGATTGTGCACACGTGGCGATCGGCACGATCGTGCGAACGCGTTCGGGATACATCACCGCCCATTCGAGGACCTGCATCCCACCCATCGACCCACCAACGACGCTGTGCCACACGTCGATGCCGAGCATGTCGGTGAGGCGCAGTTGCGCGCGCACCATGTCGCGCACAGTGATCACTGGGAATCGCGAGCCATACGGCTTGCCGTCGACCGGATGTGATGAAGCCGGACCGGTCGTGCCTTGACAGCCACCAATGACGTTCGAGCACACCACGAACCAACGGTCGGTGTCGATGGCGAGTCCGGGCCCGATGATGCCTTCCCACCACCCCGGAGACGGATGTCCGTCTTCGGCCGGACCTGCGGCGTGTGAGTCGCCGGTCCAGGCGTGGCAGATGAGGATCGCGTTGCTGCGCTCTGCGTTCAGCTCGCCCCACGTCTCATAGGCGATGGTGACGTCGGTGAGATTGACCGCCCCGTCGAGCGCAAAGGGTCGATCGGCGGGAAACTGCGCGAACCGACGCGAGCCGACGGGCTGCGTGGCATCCCACGCGCCTGTGGCTGGATAGTCATGTCGGGTCATAGTCGTTGTCCGTTCGCTCACCCAACTGAGCCGGCCCGTTGCTTCGCCGAGGCGAAACCACATCTCCCGCTTGCACGGGATGGCACCGTGGGCATTGCCCGGTTGCCGGACCAATTGGTCACTCCTGATGTTGCTGATTTCACTTTACCCGCCGATATGGTGAGTTCACCACAGCGGGCGGAGTTGGGGCTGTGACCTCTTGGCGCACGTCGTGCGGAGACCAGAGATGTTCAATTACTTGTCGACCGGTGCGCAAGCCAGCGAAACACCTGGCAAGGGACATGGCAGTTTCGCAATCCAGCAGATAACGGCGGGGACCCTCGTCGCCTGCTTCGGCGGCACGCCTTTGCCCTTCGTCGAGTTCGCGACGCACGACCTCGAGCGTCGCAACCGCTCCATCCAGGTCGACCATGACACCTTCATCCTCGGCCCACCGTCGCGAGAACCCGGGGACTCGATCAATCACTCCTGTGAGCCGAATCTCGGACTCGTCTCCGCAACCCGACTCGTCGCACGTCGCGAAATCGCAGCCGGCGAAGAGCTGACCTATGACTATGCGACGAGCGACAGCGCTCCCTACGACGAATTCGATTGCGCGTGTGCGACTCCCTCGTGTCGCGGCACCATCCGTGGGAATGACTGGTCGCAGGCAGACATTCGCCTTCGTAACGACGGCTGGTTCTCCCCCTATCTCGCGCGCAGAATACGCGGACTCGCCACCGCACGATCACTCACCAAGCGCGATGCCGAGCGACTCCTCGCCCACTTCGACGAAAACCCACACGCTGCAATCCTGTCGGCGTTGCGGACCACCACCGGACTACTCCACGCATCTTGGGCGACTGCGCGCGCACTCCTCACGACCGTCGACGTGACCGTCCCGATGCAGGCAAGCGACGCTTCGTCGTATGACGAGGCACTGAGCTGGTTCAACGAAACAAGAGGGACGCCGCTCAGCGATCCGTCGTGACTTTGCACGCCGGCGTTCCGCCCGGCAAGCGATGTCGATTGTTCGCAACCAGGCGATAGATCAGCGCACCGAGTGGCGACAGCGGTGCGAATCCGATCAGGCGACCGAAGATCGACCACGGAAAACGAGACTCATCGAGGGCCCGCGCGACCGCTCGATGACCACTGAGCGTCTCGTTGCGCCCGAGATCGACACATTGCAGCGCTTCCGAACATTGCGCCGCGTTCAAACCGAGTGATGCCAAATCGGTCTGTTGCCACGGCTGCACTGCAATATGGGCCTTCACGCGTCGAGCGAGGAACCGTGCGCACGATGAGCAAAATGCGCAGTCTCCGTCGAAGATCACGAAGAGCGACTTGTCCGCCACGACCCGAACCCTACCGAGACGGTGAGTAAATTGAAGAGCCGTGCTGCGCATCGTCAGAACTCCGCGCATGATCGCGCTTCATCTCTTGACCATCGCTCTCGTCGCCACGATGCTCTCCCTTGCCAACTGGCAATGGACTCGCCACGTCGAACGTCAAGACTTCAATGACCAAGTCCGCGCTCGCGCGACACAGGATGTCCAACCTCTCGAAGACGTGATTGCGCGACTCTCAGTACCGGCCGATGTGGAGTGGTTCACGGTGAGCGCCACCGGCACCTATACGACCCCCACCTTCCAACTCGTCAACGTCTCCCAGAACGGAGCCGCCGGATACGACGTCGTCACGCCACTGCGGCTGACCGACGGGCGACTCGTCATTATCAACCGCGGCTTTCTCCCACTCGCCGAACCGATGCCGCCAACTGCACCCGAATCAGAGGTCACCGTCATCGGACGGGTGCGCGTGTCGGATGAAAAACAGTTCGGAGAGATCGACAACTCGACCCAGGCCGATCTCGTCGAGATCCAGCGCATCGACCTCGACATTCTCGACGAGGTGATCGATGGCGATCTCCTGAACGTGAGTATCGACGCGCTCGAGTCCTCGCCGACCGATGACCCACGCCTCGCCCCTGTCGCCGAACCGACGCTCAGTTCGGGACCACATCTTTCCTACACCGTGCAGTGGATCTTGTTCAGCGCATGCGCAGTCGCCGCGTGGGCACTCCTCGTGCGCCGCGCACTACGAACCTAGAGCGACTCAACGCAAGCGAAGTAACGCCGAAGGATTCGTCGCTGCAATCTTGACCTGCAGGGGTCGCGGCAGCGTTACGAACAACGCCGTCATCGTGCGCGCAATCGACGACGGCTGGGTGTCGATACGCAGGTACGTCGACCAACGCTCCTCTGGCAGCGAAAAGAATGCGTCGAAGAACACCTGAATCTCGCGGGCCTGCAGCCGACACAAAGCTGCAAGCCCATAGTCATGCAATGCTCGCGTCCGCCGAAGCGCCGGCGACCACACTGTCGCCCACGCACGAGCGGTGAGACCATCGCTCGATTCGCCGGCAGCGATGCCATCTCGAATTGCGGCAGCGAGACGCGGAGCTGCGCGCAAC
>JALRJT010000064.1 GCA_023254985.1 Ilumatobacteraceae bacterium
ACCCGAGAAGGTCGCAGCGAAGGCCACGGAATTCGACATCATTGGGGGAACGAGTTATCTCTTTGCAAACGAGAAGATGCGGGGCAAATTGACCACGCTTGTCATCGACGAGGCCGGCCAGCTCTCGTTCGCTGACACGCTTGGAGTCTCCCTTTCTGCCACTAACACGGTCCTCGTCGGCGACCCCCAACAACTCAAGCAGCCAACTAAAGCGGCACATCCGGGAACGTCCGGGCTATCGGGGCTCGAGCACATAAACCAGGGGCACGACGTCGTTCCTCCGAACTATGGAATCTTGCTCGGTATCACGCGACGAATGCACCCGTCGATCACGAGCTTCATCTCCGAACAGGTCTACGAAGGAAAACTCGGCTCCGCCGAAGAATGCTCACGACAGAAGATTGGCGAGGGAGGCATCGTGTCCAGCCACGGCCTGCGCTGGCTCCCGATCGAACACCACGGGTGCGCGTCGCGCAGTACGGAGGAAGCAACCGCAATCGTCAAGATCTACGAGTCGCTCCTCGGCAAATCGTTCACCGACAAGCACGGTGTCACACGCCCGATCGAGCCGAAGGACATCTTCGTCATCGCCCCGTACAACGCCCAGGTTCGTGAACTTCGTCAGCGCATTCGGTCGAGTGCTGCCGTCAAGGAGATCGGGATCTCAGACGAACTCCTTCGCAGCCGAGTCGGCACGGTCGACAAGGCCCAGGGCGCAGAAGCACCAGTGGTCCTCGTGTCGTACACGAGCTCGAGCGCGGCGGACATCCCGCGTAACTTCGAGTTCCTCTACGACAAGAACAGGCTCAACGTCGCCGTGAGTCGCGCGCAAGCACTTGCGGTCGTCGTTGCGTCACCGGCACTGTTGAGTGTGGAGTGCAAGACGATCGAACAAGTGAAGCTTGCCAACATGTTGTGCCGCTTCGCCGAGTGCGCTCAACTTATCGCCCTCTAAGACTTAGTAGTCCTCGGCTTCACCGTCTTCGTCGAAGCCATAGTCGGACTCAATGTCGTCGACGTCTTCTGAGTCGATCTCGTCAAGATCGTTGCCACCGACGCTGTCGTCAATCGCGGAGTTGTAGAGCTCCGATCCACAGCTCGGGCACGTAGTGTCCGCCTCTCCTTCGAAGAAGATAGCGAGCGAACCACAGAATGGGCATGGATCCCCGTCTTCGATCTCCTCGGTACGAACTCTGTTCATGGTGACCTCCTCACCAGAAAAGGTATGCCCTGGGTGTCACACCGATTACCTAGTCTTCGACCGTGGGACTTTTCAGTGCCTACTTGGCCTATCGATACGGGAAGCGTCGTGCGGCCCGTCGCGCAGAGCAAATGGGCCCGTCGTTTGATGAATTGGAGGTCTGCGACCTGTGCGGATTCGAGCGCCGATTCCACGCAGATGACGAAATCGAATCGTGCCCGGAGCCTTCGTAGTCGATCTTGACCCGGTATGTGGCGCCCACGGGAACCACACACCGGAAGTCACGGATCACAAGGGTCGTGCGTTCAGTAGGTGATGAACACCGCATTCCAACTCGCAGAGTCCTGGCACCGTGGGCAGGTCCGCAAAGGCACCTCGATCCCCTACATCTCGCACCTCATGGCAGTGAGTGCGCTCGTCCTCGAATACGGAGGCACACGAGACCAGGCGCAGGCGGCACTGTTACACGACATCCTCGAGGACACCGAACTGACGTATGAAGAACTGCGTCACGCGGTCGGAGAAAAGGTCGCAGACATCGTTCGACACTGCACTCATATCGACACCCCCGACGAGAAGACTCCCGAGGCGTGGAAGGCACGCAAGCAGCTCTACATCGATCGTTTGATCTGCGATGGTCGACCGCATGACGACGAGTACGTCGCAGACTTCGTCCTGGTGACTCTCGCAGATAAGACACACAACATCGAGACGACATTGCGCGATCTCGAGAGTGGAATAGATGACGAGGAATTCTTCGCGAGGTTTAACGTCGGGCGCGAACTCCAGGAGTGGTGGTACACGTCACTCCTTCGCGCATACCTGGAAATTCAGGTTCCAAGCGAACTGGTCTGGCGGTTCCGCGATGCGGTGTGCAAGGTTTTCCCCAACAACCCAGAGTTCCAGGAAAACGCTTACGACGAAATGTAGGAGTTATGACGC
>JALRJT010000114.1 GCA_023254985.1 Ilumatobacteraceae bacterium
TTTACAACAAGATCATTTTTTTTCACAAACCCCTTGTCTTTAGCAAGCTGATTCACCTCTTCAACAGTTTTGTCTGTGCTAACAAAGTTGTCATAATAAACACATCTTACTCCCCACAACAAGGACAATTGAGTTAAGACCCTTTTGTTTGATGTAAAAACCAGGATTACAGAATTTGGCCTCCAGGATGAAATCTGCCAAGCTGTATAACCGCTATTAGTGAGTGTACAAATTGCAGCAGCATCAAGTTCGTTAGCTATATTACAAGCATGAAAACAAACAGCTTTTGTAGTGTTGCCAACCGCATCAAGTGGATCAGTTACGTCTCTCACTTTTTGTGGAAGACCAGACATCTCTGCAATACCACCTGCATTGTCAGTAATAGGTCCGTAAGCGTCAAGTGCCACAGGCGATCACTCTGGGCGTACAACATGTCGAGCGTGTCGGTGAGGAAGCGGTTGCCGGCCGCGCTCCAGACGATCTCGTGACACGTGCGGTCGATTGCCATCAGCGCGTCGTTGGTGATGCCCGGCTTGCGCGCACCTTCGAGCGCGCTCGCCATCGATTCCCAGTGCTCGGCCTTGCCGCGCGCACACGCGAGTCGCGTCGCATACGGCTCGAGGATTGTGCGGGTCTCGTACAACATCGACAACTCGGTGACGTCCACGCCCGACACGAGCATTCCGCGGCGCGGAATCACTGTCACGAACTGGTCGCGGGCCAGTCGCTGGAGCGCCTCACGGATTGGGGTGCGTCCGATGCCGAGGCGGTCCTGCAAGACGTCCTCGCGGATCACGTCGCCGGGTGCCAACTCGAGACGCACGATGAGATCACGAATCGCGTAGTACGCCCGTTCGCTCAGCGTCATGCTCATCGCGCCCCCACTGGAAATCGTCTGATATTGCGCTGATATACTACCAAAATCATCAATGCCTCACGGCCGGTGTGCGGTGGGGTCGAGCAATCGGGGGTCAATATGAGTGAATTTCCAACTCGCGCCAAGTGCGTCGTCATCGGCGCCGGGATCGTCGGCAACTGTCTCGTCGGTCATCTCTCCAAGTTGGGCTGGACCGACATGGTGTTGATCGACAAGGGACCACTCCCCAACCCAGGTGGATCGACCGGTCACGCATCGAACTTCATCTTCCCGACGGACCACAACAAGGAGATGGCGCTCCTCACGCTCGCTTCACAGCGCCAGTACATCGACCACGGCATGAACAACACCTCCGGTGGCATCGAAGTCGCCCGCACCCCCGAGCGACTCGAAGAGTTCAACCGTCGTATGACGTCTGCCAAGTCGTGGGGCATCGATGCCCGCCTGCTCACCCCCGCGCAGGTCAAGGAGCTCGTGCCGTTCATCAACGAAAAGATCATCCTCGGTGGCTTCTACACCCCGAGCGTGTCGGTGGTCGACTCGTTGCAGACCGGAACGCTGATGCGCGAGAGCGCACAGAAGGCCGGACACCTGAAAGTGTTCGCCAACACCGAAGTGATGGACCTAGAGACCGAGAACGGCACGATCAAGGCAGTCGTCACGAACAAGGGCCGCATCGAGGCCGAGTACGTCGTCATCGCATGCGGTGTATGGAGCCCACGCATCGCCGAGATGGCGGGAGCGAACATTCCGCTCACCCCGGCCGTGCACCAGATGGCCGACGTCGGTCCGATCGACATCTTGCAGCAGTCGAACGCAGAGGTCGCCTACCCGATCATCCGCGACATGGACACGTTCTGTTACGAGCGTCAGACCGCCGGATCGATGGAAGTCGGTTCGTATGCACACCGTGCGATCTTCATGCACCCGAACGACATTCCGTCGAACGAAGAGTCGGCACTGTCGCCGACCGAGTTGCCACTCACCCAGGATGACTTCGACCCGCAGATGGAGCAGGCCATCGAGTTGATGGAGATGCTCGGCGACGCCGAGATCAAGTACGCGATCAACGGTCTGTTGTCGCTCACGCCGGATGCCATGCCGGTACTCGGCGAGACGCCAGAGGTGAAGAACCTGTGGTCGGCTGCAGCGGTGTGGATCAAGGAAGGCCCAGGCATTGCCCAGCTCGTCGCCGAGTGGATGACCTATGGCTACCCACACCTGTGCGACCCGCACTCATCCGACATCAGCCGCTTCTACCCACACGAAAAGACCGAGCACCACATCTACGCACGATGCGCGGAGCACTTCAACAAGACCTACGGCATCGTGCACCCGCGCGAGCAGTGGGCATCGCAGCGCAACATGCGCCGCAGCCCGTTCTATGCCCGCGAGGAAGCACTCGGCGCGACGTTCTTCGACGCGCGCGGCTGGGAGCGTCCGCAGTGGTTCGCCTCGAACGCCAAGTTGATGGACAAGTTCAAGGATGCCTGCCAGCCCCGTGAGCACGAGTGGGATGCCCGCTGGTGGTCGCCGATCTCGAACGCCGAGCACCTGCAGATGCGCGAGTCGGTCGGCATGGTGGATCTCACCGCATTCAACGAGTTCGACTTCACTGGCCCAGGTGCACTCAACTTCTTGCAGTACATGTGCGTGAACAACGTGGACGTCAAGGTCGGCGGCTCGGTGTACACCCCACTGCTCACCCCGGGTGGCGGCTTCCGCGGCGACTTGACAATCATGCGCCTCGGCGAACAGCACTTCCGCGTCATCACCGGCGCATTCGACGGTGGTCGCGACAAGTACTGGTTCACTCGCCACATGCCGACCGACGGCTCGGTGACCTTCACCGACATGTCGAGCTCGCTCTGCACCATCGGTGTGTGGGGCCCGAACGCGGAAAAGACGATGGCCAAGGCCACGCAGAACATCGACGCCGAGGGCAAGCTCGTCGCCTACGACGTGTCGCAGGCGAACTTCCCGTACGGCTCCGTGCGCGAGGTGTTGATCGACGGCGTGCCGTGCTGGATGTTCCGCATCTCGTACGTCGGTGAAAACGGCTGGGAGGTCTACACCAAGATGGAGCACGGGCTTCGTCTGTGGGACTCGATCGCCGAAGCCGGCAAGGAATTCGGCATCATCCCCGTCGGCATGGGCGTGTACGCCGTCACCGGCCGCATCGAGAAGGGCTACCGACTGATGGGCGCCGAGCTCGAGAGCGAATACCACCCGGTCGAGGCCGGCCTGGCCCGACCCCGGGTGAAGGCCGCCGACTTCATCGGCAAGCAGGCCTACCTCGAGGCCCGAGAGGCAGGCCCGGCC
>JALRJT010000127.1 GCA_023254985.1 Ilumatobacteraceae bacterium
GAGGAAGACCGCGGTCGCGAGTCCATCGTCGGCGAGATAGCCGTGTGTTCCGAGTGAGTTGCGAACGTCAGCAACTGAGTCAAGTTGAGCAACGGCCATTGGGTGAAGGCTACGCCTCGTCGTCCTAGGAGTCGAAACCGAGTCCGAGTCGGTCCATCGTGCGCAACCACAGGTTGCGATTTCCCGTCTTGTCCTCACGATTGAGGGCCCACCGTGTGGCTTGGATGCCGAGGAAGCGGAACGGCTCGGGTGGGAACGGAATGGGCTTGGAGCGCACGAACTTCGTGCGCGTCGCCTCGGTCGAGCGACCATCCAGGAGGTCGAGCATCACTTGGCCACCGAAGCGTGTGCTCGCGACACCGAGACCCGTGTAGCCGATCGCATATGCAACTTTGTCGCGCATCGCGGTTCCCCAGAACACGCTGTAGCGACTGCACGTGTCGATCGCGCCGCCCCATGCATGCGAGAAGCGCACGCCTTCGAGTTGTGGGAACGTCTCGAAGAAGTGTTGCGACAACTTGGCCCACGTCTCGGGACGCGATTCGAGTTCGGTGTTCATCTTGCCGCCGAAGTAGTACACCGCGTCGTAGCCGCCCCACAGGATGCGGTTGTCTGCGGTCAGGCGGTAGTAGTGGAACTGGTTCGAGATGTCCGAGAGACCTTGACGGTTCTTCCATCCGAGAGACTCGAGCTGAGCTGGCGTGAGTGGCTCGGTCGTTAGGCAGTAGTCGTAGACGGGTGCGATGTAGTTGTGCATACGGCGAAGCAACGGCTTGAAAGCGTTCGTAGCGAGCGCAACCTTGCGGGCGCGAATCTTCGACAACGGCGTGGTAACGACGATGCCGTTGCCGGAATGGTCGAGGTCGATGGCCTTGGTGTCTTCGTAGATGCGCACGCCGAGGCGCTCCGCCGCACGCTTCAGTCCCCAGGCAAGACGCGCGGGATCGACCAGTGCTGCGGTGTCCTTGCACCACATGCCGCCGGTGAAGATCGGCGAGTTGACCTCGCGTTTGACAGCTGCTTCGTCCAACCACTCCACCTTGTGGCCGAGGTCGCGAAGCTGTTCGTAGTCCTCGACCAGTTCGTCGAGGTAGTTGTCGTGGTGTCGAGTACTGGCGATTTCGATCACGCCGTTGCGCTCGAAGTCACAATCGATGTCGTAGCGAAGGATGGCCGACTCGATCTCGTTCATGTTCTCGAGACCGAGGTCCTCGAGGAGTCCGACTTCGTCGGGGAAGCGCTCCTGGGCGTTGGCGATCCCGTGGGTGAGGCTCGAGTCCATGAACCCGCCGTTACGCCCGCTCGCCGCTGAGCCAGCCTCGTGGGCATCGATCAGGACGATGTCGCGGTTCGGATCGCGTTCCTTGGCGAGGATCGCAGTCCACAGACCCGTGTAACCACCTCCGACGATGCACAAGTCGCAGGTCTCGGGATGCACGAGCATCGGATTGGCATCCGGTTCGTCGGCGTCGTCCATCCAATACGCGTACGGCTCAGCGTCCGCAATTGCGTCCAGGAAACGCTCGTCTGCACGATCCCCACTCATGGGGTTTCTCACCACCTAACTGTCCCACAGAGTAGTGCAGCCACAAGTAGCGTTCCTGTCGTGGATCTTGGAATTGCAGGAAAAACCGCAGCAGTCGCCGCAGGCTCTGCTGGGCTTGGGTTTGGGAGTGCAAAGGCACTCGCAGATGAAGGTGTGAGGGTCGCGATCTGTGGCCGTGACAAGGCCAAGTTGGATCGAGCCGTCGCTGAAATCGGAAACGGTTGCATCGGAATCGTCTGTGACGTGTCGACGATAGAAGGGGCGCGTGAGTTCATCGCCAAGGCGACCGCCGCACTCGGCCATATCGACATCCTGGTCGCCAACGGTGGAGGACCCAAGCCTGGATCGTTTGCTTCCGTCGACATCGAGGACTATCAGCCGGCGCTCGAGCGCAGCATGCTCGCCACGGTGGCGATGTGCAAGGACGTCATTCCCGCGATGCAGAGTCGTGGTTGGGGTCGAGTGGTGGCGATCACGTCGAGTTCGGTGCGTCAGCCGATCGCCACATTGATCCTCTCGAACTCTGCGCGCTCGGGTTTGACGTCGTTCCTGAAGACCGTGTCGCGCGAGGTTGCCAAGGACGGCGTCACGGTGAACACGGTGCAACCTGGCTCGCATGCCACCGATCGCATTCGTCAGCTGTACGGGGAGTCGCTCGAGGGTGCAGCCGATGGAATTCCGGCGGGAGTCATCGGCGACCCGATGGACTTCGGCAAAGTCGTCGCGTTCCTGTGTGGTGACGGCGCGAAGTTTGTCACCGGTGTCAACGTGCAGGTAGATGGTGGCGCATATACGGGGTTGATCTGATGCTCCAACATGTGGTCGCCCTCACGTGGAACGACGACGTGCCACCGAACCATCACGAGACCGTGACGAAGGTGTTGTACGAAATGGTGACGCACATCCCGAGCGTGCGTGACTACAAGTGCGGCCCGGACCTTGGGGTCTCTGCGCCGACGAACGCCGACTATCTGATCGTGGCCACCTTCGACGACGTCGAGGGGTGGCGGGCTTACGACGAGAACGCACTCCACAACGAAGTTCGCGCGAAGTTTTTCAAGCCGTATATCGCGACGCGCGCGGCGATCCAGATCGAAATCTGAATCAGGCCCGTCGCACCGTGCGGCGGCCTTCCCAGCGAGCGGCGAGCCAAAACGCCGCTCCCACGTACAGCCAGCCGAGGATGATGTCGATCACCCAGTGCTCGCCGAAGTAGACGAGGCACAACGCCATCGCAGCGGGGAACACGAGTGAGATCGGGCGCAGCAGCCGTGGAATTCGACTCCAGAAGAATGCAACGACGAGCAATGCGCACGCCGCATGTAGTGACGGCAGCGCGGCAACCGGATTGGAAATCGCCGCCCCACGATCGAAGATCTTCGACACCGTGTGTAGACCCATCCCCGACCAGCCGCGAGCGGTGATGCGCTGCACCGGCTCGAGGTATCCGTCTCGTGCTGCCATCCACGGTGGGGCAGCCGGCAGCATGACGTAGGTGATCACGGAGAGGAAAAAGAGGATTGTCAGGCGGCGTACGTATCGCACCCATTCGGTTCGCGAGATCCACCACAACACCACGGCAACTCCTGGCGGGAAGATGAAGTGCGTCATGTAGGTGACGGCGAGTGGGTATTCGTACCACGCGAGCACGGGCGAGATGTTCAACTCTTTTTGGATCCAGACGTTTGGATCAACGCCGAAGAACATCGCCCGGTCGATGTCGCGTAGCAGGGTAAAGGCAACGGGGCGGCCGAGCTGGTCGGCGAGTCCGCGCGAGTACTCGTAGGCGAACAGCATTCCCGCGAAGATCGACCAGTCGCGCAACATGTCGCGCTGTGAGCGCCACGGTCGTCCGACGTTGGCGAAGATGAACGCCACGAGGATCCATGCAGTGACCGCGATGCGATCGATGGGCACGCCAAACCGATTCGCCGACCACGTGAAGATGACGAGATAGAGGGCGACGAACACCACGCGGGTGCGTCGCGGGGACTGCGAGAGGATCGCGAGGAGGCGTGACTGGTTACGAAGTTGCTTGTTCAAGGGCTCGACGAACGAGAACCTTAGCCAAGTGCACGCGATACTCACTGCTCGCGTTCAGGTCACTCTGTGGTTCTGCTTCGTTCGCTGCCAACTCCGCAGCATCTGCTGCAGATGCTCCCTTGTTCACCGCTGCGCTCACACTGGTGGCGAGTATCGGAGTTGAGCCCATGTTGACGAGGGCAACACCCGAGTCACTCTTACTCTTCCATGCTGCGACGCCGACGATCGCCCAGTCCTGGGCACGACGGTTGAACTTCTGGAAACTCCAGCCCGTCATGTTCAACTTCGGCACGCGGATTTCCGTGAGCATCTCGTCTGGCGCGAGTGCGCTCTCGAGGAAGCCCTTGTAGAAGTCCTTCGCCGCGATGAGGCGCTCGCCTTTGGGCCCGTGCGCGACATAAGTAGCGCCGAGGGCGAGCGTGGTGGCGGGCAGGTCACTCGCTGAGTCGGCATGGGCGATCGACCCACCGATCGTCCCACGGTGCCGTACTTGGGCGTCGCCAACGTGACTGGCGGCGTGTGCGAGGAGTGGAACTTCTTTCTTCAGAAGTTCACAGTTCTCGATCCGCATATGGCGCGTCAAGGCACCGATGGCGATGTAGTCGCCTTTGTCGGTGATGTAGGACAGGTCGTTCAGCCGACCGATGTCAACCAGAACTCCCGGTTGAGCGAGACGTAGTTTCATGAGCGGGATCAGGCTGTGCCCACCCGCCAAGAACTTTGCGTCATCTCCGTACTGGCTGACGAGCGAGATTGCCTCGGCTGCCGATGTTGCTCGCTTGTAGTCAAATGCTGCAGGTATCACTGGTGTTCCCTTCGTCCTACTTCTTTGCTGCTTGCAGTGCTTTCCACACGTTGTGTGGGGAGGCTGGCATCGGCATCTCGGTCACGCCAAGGCCTGACAGAGCGTCGATAACTGCATTGATGACGGTCGATGCCGCACCGATCGTTCCGGCTTCGCCGATTCCTTTGACGCCCAACTGATTGGTCGGTGACGGTGTCACCGTGTGGGCAGTAGTGATCGGCGGAACGTCGGAGGCCGCGGGCACGAGATACTCGGCCAACGTCGACGTCTTCAGATTGCCATCGGAGTCATAGACGGCTTCCTCGTAGAGGGCCTGTGCCAGTCCCTGAACGACGCCACCGTGCACCTGGCCCTCGACGATGAGCGGGTTGATCTGGTTCCCGCAGTCGTCAACGGCGACGTACTTGAGCACGTCGACTTTGCCGGTCTCGGTGTCGACTTCGACGACGCACATGTGCGTGCCGAAAGGCCACGAGAAGTTCGGCGGGTCGTAGGTGTACTGCG
>JALRJT010000190.1 GCA_023254985.1 Ilumatobacteraceae bacterium
ACGTGCCGCCACCTCCAGTTGAGACATCGAGTCCTGAACATCCACTCAGCGACCCGACCTATCAACAACTCGTGCGCGAGGGGCTCGACCCGTCACTCCTTCCGGCCACGGAATGTCTCAAAGACGTCCTCGAGCGGGTGCTCCCGTATTGGAACGACACCATCCGTCCACGTCTCATGAGCGGCGCACATATTCTCGTGACCGCACACGGCAATTCGCTTCGCGCTCTGATCATGCACCTTGAAGGAATGAGCCCTGACGACATCGCTGAGTTCAACGTGCCGACGGGTGTTCCTCGCCGATACGAATTCACCAACGACATGGCCGTCGCCACCGTGGGATATCTCGGGGACCCGACGGCGATCGCAGCGGCCACAGATGCTGTTGCACGGCAAGCCTCCAAGTAATCGGCTCTCGGTCGGCTTACCCGTCGCGCACTAGCGTTGGATGAGATGACTACCACGCAACACGAAGCGGCCGTCGTAAACAGCCGCCCTCGCCTCCGTCCGTACCAGATCTCGATCGCTCTCGGCGTCGGGATCGGCGTCTTCACCATGATCTCGGGCATCGTCCCGCAGATCACCAAGTGGGAGTCGGATTCGCCAATCCATCGCAAGGTCTTCGAGGGCATCCCTGGCGCGTTGCAAATTGCGTTCTACACCGTGATCCCGATGATGCTCATCTGGGGCTCACTGCGCTTCGCTGACCGCATTCGCAACTGGGAACGTGGTGCACCAGACCGTCGCAAGACGACCCGCACGAATGTGAAGCGTCGCCTCGCGGACTACCGCGCGGGCGTCTACATGCGCACCTTGCTCCGCGACAGCGCTGCAGGTCTGATGCACTCAATGATCTACTTCGGCTTCCTCGTCCTTCTCGGCGTGACGACCGTGCTCGAGATCGACCACCAGATGCCCGAAGCATTGAAGTTCCTCCACGGTGACGTGTACCGCGCCTATGCAGCCGTCGGTGACATCGCCGGAGTCGTCTTCACCGGTGGCGTCATCTGGGCCATCGTTCGTCGTTACGTCCAGCGCCCCTACCGCATTCGCATCAAGACCAAGCCTGAGCATGCGCTCGGTCTCGGCGTCCTCCTCGCAATCGGGGTGACGGGTTTCGGCTCGGAAATGTTCCGCATCGCGGAAGGTTTGTCTGCCGGCGAGAACCTCGACCACGAAAAGTGGAGCGTCGTTGGTTACCCACTCGCCCAACTGGTCGACGGGATTTCAGCTAGCACGCTCAGCACTTGGCACCAAGGCTGGTGGGTTGCACACGTGCTCTCGTTCATCGCGTTCCTCGCGATCCTGCCGGTCACGATGCTTCGCCACATGTTCACTTCACCAATGAACATGTACCTGAAGGACCGTGACCGCCCGAAGGGCGCCATGAAGGCGATGCCGAATCTCACCGAGACCTCGCTCGAAACCTTCGGCGCACACGTCGTCGAAGACTTCACCTGGAAGCAGCTCCTCGACCTCGATGCCTGCACGATGTGTGGTCGTTGCACGAGCGTGTGCCCAGCACATGCCACCGGCAAACCACTCGACCCACGCGAGATCGTGTTGAAGAGTGGCGAAGTCATGGCGGCCACCGCAGCACACGCTCCCGGCGGCAAGGTTTCGCCACCGATCGGCGTCGACAGTGAAATCACGATCTCGGCAAATTCACTCTTCGAGCGCATCACTGCCGAAGAGATCTGGTCATGCACGAGCTGCAAGGCATGCGACGAGAACTGTCCGGTCAACATCGAGATCCTCGACAAGATCCTCGACATGCGTCGCTACCTCGCACTCATGGAGAGCGACTTCCCAGCCGAACTCGGTAATGCGTATCGCGCAATGGAAAACCAGGGCAACCCGTGGGGCATGAACCAAGGGGAGCGCGGCGATTGGGCCAAGGATCTCGACGTCGACGTCGTCGATCCAGGCGACGCGTTCTCGCATGAGTACCTCTACTGGGTCGGTTGTGCTGGCTCGTTCGACGACAAGAACAAGAAGGTCACGCAGTCGATGGCCAAGTTGTTGCGTCGAGCCGGAATCGATGTTGCGATTCTCGGACCGAGTGAGATGTGCACCGGTGATTCGGCCCGTCGATCAGGGAACGAGTACCTCTTCCAGATGCTCGCCATGCCG
>JALRJT010000212.1 GCA_023254985.1 Ilumatobacteraceae bacterium
CCCGTCACTCCTCGGGCCCGCCGGGACCACATCGCTGCCTGCGTGGATGCCCGACGTCGCGAGTGGCGCGCGTAGCGTCGTCGTCCTTGTCGTGGACGGTCTCGGTTGGCATCAGTTGAGTGCACGCCGACATCTCGCGCCGACGCTTGCATCGATGTCGGGTGGATCGATCACCACTGTTGCGCCGACGACGACGGTGACCGCGCTCACCTCGATCGCCACGGGACTTGCCCCAGGTGAGCACGGAATGATGGGTTATCGGATGGACCTAGGTCGTCGAGTCGTGCAGATGTTGCGCTGGGCGGATGAACGTGGGGACGTGCGCCGTGAATTCCCTCCGGAGTTGCTGCAGCCGTGTCCGCCGTTCCTCGGGGCGAAAGTTCCGGTGATCAGTCGTGCAGAACTCGAGGGAACTGCATTCACTGATGCGCATCTGCGCGGCACAACCGCACTCGGGTGGAAAGCCGCATCGTCGATCCCGGTCACGATCGGCGAACAGCTGAGGTCGGGGGCGCGATTCGTGTACGCCTACTACGACGGCGTCGACAAGATTGCTCATGCCTGTGGGTTCGGCGAGTACTACGACGCCGAATTGCGCCAAGCAGATCGACTCGTCGGGGACGTGTGTGGCGAACTTGGTCCCGACGACGTGTTGCTCGTGACGGCAGATCACGGGCAGGTGAGCGTGGGTGAAGCATTGGCACCACCACATCTCGACGTGTTGCGCAACGTTGCCTACCAGTCAGGCGAGAGCAGGTTCCGTTGGTTGCACGCCAAGTCCGGTCGCACGCAGGATGTGGTCGATGCTGCAAGAGCGAATCATGGGGGAATTGCGCACGTCCTCACCCGAGATGAGGTCATCGAGCGGGGAGTGTTCGGCCCACGAGTGTCGGATGCTGCGCGCAAGCGACTTGGTGACGTTGCGCTCATTCCGTTCGGATGCGACAGTTTCGAGGACCCCGAAGAAAACGGGCCTCATGCGCTCGTGTGCCGTCACGGGGCATTGACCGACGAAGAATTGGACGTCCCGCTGTTGGCATTGCGTGGCGGAAACTGACACAGTGGTGATATGAGCGATACCCCCAATTCCAGCGGTGACGTCGGCGAACGACTCGCCGGAGCCGAAGTCGTGACCCCACAAGAGGAAGTTCCAACCGAGTCGGTGACCGCACCCGCGAAGGTGATGCGCATCGGTTCGATGATCAAGCAGTTGCTCGACGAGGTGCACTCGATGAACTTGGATGCCCCGAGCAGGGAGCGGCTCGCGGAGATCTATGAACGCTCGATCGTGGAACTGGCTGAGGCCTTGTCGCCCGATCTCGCCGATGAATTACGTTCCCTGGCGTTGCCCTTCAAGGACGGCACCATTCCGACCGACAGCGAGTTGCGTGTGGCCAAGGCCCAGCTTGTCGGTTGGCTCGAAGGGCTCTTCCATGGCATCCAAGCGACGCTCTTTGCCCAGCAGATGGCTGCGCGTCAGCAACTCGACCAGATTCGTCAACTTCCGGGCGCTCCGAACGGGTCGAACGGCAATCAGACGGCACCTGGCAACTATCTGTAAGTGACGGCCTTGCGCGTCGTCTGACGTGCTCAAGGTGACGCAGACCCCACTGCTACTGTCTTCTTCTTACTGACGAAAAGGAGGCCCTCGGTGGGGGATTCATTCACCCACTTGCACGTCCACACGGAGTTTTCCATGTTGGACGGGGCCTCTCGCCTGAGCGAACTGGTGGCCAAGGCGAAGTCCGATGGACAACCCGCGCTTGGCATCACCGACCACGGGAACATGTACGGGGTCATCGACTTCTACAAGGAGTGCACCGAGCAGGGCATCAAGCCGATCATCGGCACCGAGGCCTACATGGCCCACGAGCATCGCACCGAGCGTCCCTCGCGTCGGGGTCGCATCGACGACACCGGAGGAGAGACCGAGGGTGGCGGCAAGGTGTACTACCACCTCACGCTGCTCGCCGAGAACAACGTCGGATACAAGAACCTGATCAACCTCGCTAGTCGCGCAGTCCTCGAGGGCTACTCCTACCAGCCGCGTGTCGACTGGGAACTGTTGCAGCAGTACAGCACGGGGCTGATCGCCACGAGCGCGAGGAGATGGAGCGCGATCAGCTAGATCCACTTGAGGCTAAGGCCAAGGAGATGGACCTCAACTACGTAAAGCTCGATGGAGAGGTTGGAATTATCGGAAACGGTGCCGGACTGGTTATGTCCACCCTTGA
>JALRJT010000001.1 GCA_023254985.1 Ilumatobacteraceae bacterium
ACGATGAACGCGATGAACATCACGATGTACGTGTTTTTGTCCAAGTTGGAAAAATCCAATTTATTCGAATCCGTTGGGGGTGGATACATGTGCATCATGGGATGCATCATGGGCATCTGTTGTTGCGGTTGTTGATAGTACATGTCTTCGTCGCGACCGGAGATGATCTCGTCGTTCAAGATGCGCTCGCGAGGCTGCATCTCCCAATTGCGCATGCGCAACTCGAGCACGCTGTCGATCGCGACGTCGCTCGGGTGATACGCGTAGTGCACGGTTGGTCGGTAGGCATCCGTCCCGTCCGGGTTCTTCACCGTAAGGTGCTTGCACATCGTGTACGACTCCCCGTGGCGGATGATCATGCCGATGTTCTGGCCGCTCGGCACCCAACTGCGCACCCAAGACTCCATGCCTGGTTGGGCGAGGCAGATCTGGTTTCGCGGGCCGTCGTCGTGATGTGAGTGCGCATTCGCAGGCAACCACTTTTCGTGCGTGCCCCAGCCGATCTCGGCTGGCGCGATGCCCTCTTCGTAGAAGCCTTCGACCGACCACGTGTTGCAGAACTCGTTGACTTCCTTCGGTCGATTCGTGATCTGTGTGTCGCGCTCGGCGATGTGGATCACCTTCGTGCCGGTGAGCTGGGCGAGCACGTTGAACTGCTCGGCGGCGAGCGCGTCCTGCAACGAGGTGGTGTTCGCACCACCGAGACCCGAGTTCAGCATCGCCGTCGTGATGTCGACGAGCGCGCGCTTCACGAGGTGGCTGACCATGCCCGGGTTCGCGCCGTGCTCGACGACCGCAGAAGGACCCGAGTTCGATCCCCAGCGCTCGATCATCTTGCGGATCGACTGGTGACGCACGTACAGCGTGCGGTCCTGCGGGGTGGTCGTCTGCATGTCGTGATACGGATCCCACAACTCGACCGAGGTGTTCAAATAGCGCACGCCATGATTGCGGCACCACTCGAGGATCGTCGGGCAGTCGATGTTCCACGCGAGGTCGAGCAGGATGTCGCCGTCACCGACGCGCGCTGAGAGGAATGCGTCCAGATTGTCTTTGGTGACGCGGTCCTGTTCGTAGGTCACGCCCTTGGCAAGGCTGTCGGCAACGCGATGTCGATTGTCACGGAAATCGACGATGTGAATGGACTTCGGGTCGAAGCCGAGGTCACGAATCAGCAGGGGAACGGTGCACTGCGCAACAGAGCCACAGCCGAGCACCAGGGTGCGGCGGGGATGGCGGGCTGTTGCGGAAAAAGTGACGGTCACTTCGATGAAGGTGACGCAACGTCACCCGCATCGGAGAGCAGCATCTCGAGGCACGCCTCGAAGACCGTGCTCGACGGCACGAACAGCTGCTGCCAGTCGTATGGCAGACCCTTGCGGCCCGTGAAGGTGGGCTCGATGTTGGTATGGCGATTCTCCAGGAATGATTCCCCAGACAGAAGATTGTCGGTTGGCATGAGCACCTCCTTAGTTGTCGTAAACACGAATAGCGACCATACAGAAAATGAGCGGAGATGACCACTATTTCGGAGGATTTATCCGAGGCTCTCCCGAGACCGCGACGACGAGGTTGGTAGCGTGAGTGCGACATGACGACGCCCGACGTGACGACCCCGACGGGTTTTGCCGACCTCGGAGTCCCGGAGCGGATCGACAAGGGTCTGGCGAGCGCCGGATTCGCCGCCCCGTTCGCCATCCAGACCGAGGCGATCCCCGTCGCGATGGCAGGTGAGGACGTCTGCGGACGCGCCCGCACCGGCTCGGGCAAGACGCTTGCCTTCGGCGTGCCGATGATGGCCCGCATCGACGCCCCGGCAGCTCCGGGTAAGCCACACGGCCTCGTGCTCGTGCCCACCCGAGAGCTCGCACTCCAGGTGTCCGAGGTGCTCGGCCCGATCGGCAAGACCTGCGGCGTGCACGTGCTCGCCGTCTACGGCGGCGCGGATCGACACAAGCAGGTCACCCAAATCGAAAAAGGCGCCGAGATCATCGTCGCGACGCCGCTGCGACTGATCGACCTGATGAAGTCGAGCGAGTGCGACCTGTCGGCGATCCAGTGTGTCGCGATCGACGAGGCCGATCGCATGGCCGATGAGGGCTTCATGCCGCAGGTCGAGTGGATCATGCGTCACGTCACCGCACCACACCAGACGATGTTGTTCTCCGCAACCCTCGATGGCCAGGTCGCCACGCTCGTGAAGCGGTACATGAAGAACCCGAAGGAAGTCTCGATCGACTCACCGACCGACACCGTCGGCACGATGCGTCACTTGTTCCTTGCGGTGCACCACATGGACAAGGACCGTGTCGTGAACGCGATCGCCCAGAGCGCTGGACAAACCGTCGTGTTCTGCGACACCAAGCGCGTCTGCGACAAGGTCGCCGAATCGTTACAGAAGCTCGGCGCGAAGGCTTCCGCACTGCACGGCGATATGGCCCAGGCGGCACGCGAGAAGGCGCTCAGCAAGTTCGCCGCGAACGAGTTGCGCATCCTGGTCGCAACTGATGTCGCTGCCCGCGGGATCGACATCGATGATGTTGCTGCAGTCATCCACTACGTGCCACCACTGGACGTGAAGACGTACCTCCACCGCTCCGGCCGCACCGCACGCGCTGGTCGAGACGGGTGGGCGGTCACGCTCGCCGAATACAACCAGCACACCACGTGTCGCATCATCCAGCGCGGCCTGCGCCTCGAGTTGCAACCTCCGATCGAGGTGTTCTCCAACGACGTGCGCCTGCGGGACTTGAAGTCGTTCCTCGACTCCTGAGGAGTCAGCACCCGTGAGTACTAGCTCGGTCTTCGAACGTCTGAGTCCGTGGATCTTCGTCGCACTGTGGAGCACTGGCTTCGTCGTCGCCCGCTACTCGACGGACAACGCCGATCCGCTGTTGTTCCTCGCCGTGCGCATGGCGCTTGCCGCCACGCTGCTCCTCGCTCTCGCCTCGCTCACGAACGCGCCGAAGATGCCTCGGCAACTCGTTGCTCCGAGTGCACTGGTCGGGTTGTTCATGCACGCGATTTATCTCGGTGGAGTGTTCGTCGCAATCAGCAGGGGATTCCCCTCGGGTCTCGGTGCGCTGATCGCCGGCATCCATCCCGTTGTTACCTCCGTGGCAGGTCGTGTGTTGCTCGGTGAGAAGCTGCGACGGAGTCAGTGGCTCGGCGTCGTGCTCGGTGTCACCGGTGTCGTTGTCGTGGTGATCGACAAGTTGCGCGCTGGGTCGACCGAGGTGACCACGTTCGCGCTCGTGGCGATGATGTGTTCGGTCATCGGCATGTCGACGGGCACGCTCGTCCAACGAGCCAAGGCCCGCTCGATGCCACTCGTGCGGGGGACTGCGGTCCAGTACTTATCGTCGGCGATCGTTCTTGGCATTGCGACGGCATTCTTCGAAGACGGTCGCTTCGAGATGAACACCGAAATGGCACTCGCACTCGCATGGTCGGTGCTCGTGTTGTCGCTTGCAGCGGTGCTCCTCATGATGCTGTTGATCTCGCGACACTCGGCCGCTCGCGTGAGCAGCTTGTTCTTCTTGACGCCCGCGTTGAGTGCGATCGAGTCGGCGATCCTCTTCTCCGAGCGGCTGAGTGCGCTCGCGGTGGTGGCCCTCGTGGTGGCCCTCGTCGGGGTGTGGCTGACGATGCGCACGCCGACCGAACCCGCCTCGCCGGTCGAGTCCTAGACCCCTCAAACCCCACCAGTTTGGGGAAAACTGGGGTCTGAACATAATGTAAAGTTGGTCATATATCAGAGGCCTATCACGGGGGTGGGGACATGGCGTTAGCGACACGGCTCGAGCAGCTCGGCACGGAGACCGCATTTGCGGTGTCCCTCGCAGCTGCCGAATGGGGTGCCAAGGGCAACCGGATCTTCCCGTTCCACCTCGGTGATTTGAACATCGCCACGCCAAAGAATGTCGTCGAGGCGATGGACAAGGCGATCGCTGACGGTAAGACCGGCTACTGCCCGGCCGCAGGTATCCCGCAGTTGCGCGAAGCACTCGCCGAAGACGTCGGTGCGCGCCGTGGGTTGTCGTTCGCTCCCGCCAACGTGGTCGTGCAGCCAGGCGGCAAGCCGGTGATCACGAAGTTCATCCAGGCCGTGATGAACCCAGGTGACGAAGTGTTGTATCCGAATCCGGGATACCCGATCTACGAGAGCCAGATCGAATACTTCGGTGGTGTCGCCAAGGCGTATCGCTACCTCCCGTCGTCGACCGGATTCAACATCGACCTCGATCAGGTGAAGTCGTTGATCACGCCAAAGACGAAGGCGATCATCTACAACGATCTGCAGAACCCCATCGGTGCGGAGTCGACCGATGCAGAGCGCGAGGCGATTGCCGAACTCGCGATCAAGCACAACCTGTGGGTGCTCTCGGACGAGGCCTACTTTGAGATGCGCTACTCGGGCAAGAGCAAGTCGATCGCCCAGTTGCCTGGCATGCTCGAGCGCACCGTCATCCTGTACACGTTCTCCAAGAAGTTCGCGATGACCGGCTGGCGCCTCGGCGCTGCCGTTGCCCCGCTGGAAATCGCCACCATGATCGCCAAGCTGAATACCAACGACGAGTCCTGCACCACGCATTTCGTGCAGTACGGGGGAGTCGAGGCTCTCCGCGGCGACCAGTCGAGCGTGACGACGATGCTCGACACCCTCCGCGAGCGTCGCGACACGGCCGTCAACATGCTGAATGCGATGCCGGGAGTGAACGTGCACTCACCGGAGGCGACCTTCTATCTGTTCCCCGAAGTCACGGGCGCGATGAAGGCCAAGGGCATCGACGATCTCGCGGTGTTCGCCGAAAAAGCGTTGCACGCCACTGGCGTGTCGTTCTGCACGCGTCGCCACTTCGGTCGTCCGCAGCCGGGTGAGGAGCGCCAATACATCCGCTTCGCGTTCTCGGGCATCAGCAACCAAGACATCAAGGAAGGTCTCGAGCTCTTCGGCAAGTGGATCGCCTCCTGATGGCTCGCGTCGTCGTCACTGGCAAGATTCCCCAGGTCGCACTCGAGTCATTGCGCCAGGCGCACGACGTCGTTGCCTGGGAAGAGTCGACCCCGATCTCACGCGCAGAGCTGTTGACGCGCGTCAAGGGCGCTGACGCGCTCGTCACCCTGCTGACCGAGAAAGTCGACGGCGAATTGCTGGACGCCGCTGGTCCACAGTTGAAGAGCGTCTCCAACGTGGCCGTCGGGTACAACAACATCGACGTCCCGGCCTGCACCCAGCGCAACGTCATCGTCACCAACACCCCAGGGGTCTTGACGGATGCGACCGCAGACATCGCAATGGCGCTCATCTTGATGGTCACCCGACGCCTCGCCGAGGGCGAGCGCGTCATTCGCAGCCAGACGCCGTGGCAGTGGGGCATGTTCTACATGCTCGGCTCGGGAATCCAGGGTCGCCAACTCGGCATCGTTGGCATGGGCCAAATCGGCATCGCCACCGCGCGCCGCGCGAAGGCCTTCGGGATGACGATTGCCTACACCAAGCGCACTCCGCTCGATGCAGCGACGGCCAAGGAACTCGGCGCAACG
>JALRJT010000074.1 GCA_023254985.1 Ilumatobacteraceae bacterium
TCTTGACAACTCCTCAGTGATCTGTTGGGGACTCAATGATTACGGCCAACTCGGCCAGAACTCGACTACATCAATTGGCGACTCTTCGACGACGAAGGTCGAAGACACAACACCGATCAATCTCGGCGTAGGTCGCACAGCACTTGCACTTGCCGCAGGGGACTCGCACACCTGTGCAATTCTCGACAACTCGAGTGTGAAGTGTTGGGGTGATGGTTCCCAGGGTCGACTTGGAACCGGGAATACCGATGCAATCGGGGACGGAACAGGCGTTGCCGTTTCTGACGCAACGTCGATAGATCTTGGAGGTGGCAGAACGGCAATTGCGATTTCGGCAGGACTGGCTCACTCTTGTGCACTCCTTGATAACAGAACTGTGAAGTGTTGGGGTGACGGAACGGACGGACGACTTGGTTATGGAAACCAAAACAGCAAAGGAGATTCTTCCGGCGAGATGGGTGATGCCCTGCAAGCTGTCAGTCTCGGAACTGGTCGCACCGCTGTTGCAATCAATGCAGGTGCACAGCACACGTGCGCCGTTCTCGACGACGCATCGTTGAAGTGTTGGGGTAAAGGAACAAACGGTCGCCGCGGTTCTGACTCGACAACTTCGGCGGGTAGTACTGCAGGGACCATGGGCGACTCGCTCGCAATCGTCGCGTTTTCAACTGGTCGCACCGTGAGTGTCGTGGAGTCGACTACAACGACTACTACGTCCACCACGTCGACGACTGTCGCGCCGACCACATCGACAATTTCAACAACGGCTGCTCCAACTACAACGACTGCTCCTACGACAACGGCCGCGTCGACCACTACTGCTGCTCCTGCGACCACGGCTGCTCCCTCGGGAGGGGGTGAATCTGCTCCACCAGTAGTCGTTGCTTCACCAGTCTCAACGACTTCGACGTCAACTTCTACGACGGTTCAGCCCACGACGACTACTTCGGTCGCTCCGTCAACAACGACAACGCCAGTAGTTGAACGTGTGAGATCACTTGGAGTCTTGATCCTGCCCCCGTTTAGGACGGGATCGTTTGAGCTGAACACTGCTCAAAAGAACAGGCTCGGCCGTTATTCGGTGCGGTTACGTGCTGGTGATCGAGTGACGTGCACTGCATATCAAGCCGGGAGTCCTACGTTCGTCAGCCAGTTGAGTCTGCGTCGTGCAAAGTCGGTCTGCGCGTATCTCGGACGTCAAGTTCCAGGGCTGACGGTCCGTGCGGTGACGGCCGTGACGGACGTGTCGGCCCAGGTGCGGCGCCAGGATTTGGCTGGGCTGAGCCCCTCTGCGCTCCTGCGCCGGGTGGTGGTTCAAGCCACTCCAGGGGCTGCGAACACCCGCTAGGAATTGGTTGCCGAACGGCATTTTCACTGACACACTGAAAGACGTGAATACCGCAAAGGCAGCCTCTTTCGCAGTTGTCGTCGTAGTAATTCATTAGGCGCGTCGGCTTTCGCCGTTCGCGCCCAAGCCTCCCAATCGGGAGGCTTTTTTATTCCCCAAGAACAGCACCACACACGAATACGAATAAACGGAGAACACCATGAGTTCCAAGGAGAAGTCGAAGGCCCCAAAGGCCGGTGAGAAGATCACCGGTGCCCAGGCACTGATTCGCGCCATGGAGATGGAAAACGTAGACGTCATGTTCGGGTTGCCTGGCGGATGCATCCTGCCCGCCTACGACCCACTCATCGAGTCACCGATCCGACACATCCTCGTTCGCCATGAACAGGGTGCGGGACACATGGCCGAGGGCTATGCGCATGTCACTGGTCGACCGGGCGTTGCGATGGTGACGAGTGGTCCAGCCGCGACGAACATGGTCACGCCATTGTGTGATGCATACATGGACTCAGTTCCAATGGTGTGCATCACGGGTCAGGTTCCTACATCTGCGATCGGTACCGATGCCTTCCAGGAGTGTGACACCGTCGGCATCACGCGCAGCATCACGAAGCACAACGAGCTCGTCATGACGGCCGAGGATCTGCCGATGGCTGTTCGCCAGGCTTTCCACATCGCGACGACGGGTCGCCCTGGCCCGACGTTGATCGACGTGCCGAAGGATGTCCTGCAGAACACGATGGAGTGGTACTGGCCGTCGGATGATGAGGTCGAGGACTCGCTGCCGGGATACAAGCCGAACACCAAGGGTCATGCGCGCATGATCAAGGAAGCGGCACAGCTCATCTTGCAGTCCAAGCAACCGATCCTCTACGTCGGAGGTGGAGTGTTGAAGGCTCGCGCGGCATCTGCGCTGCGCGAACTCGCGGAGCTGACCCAGATTCCAGTCGTGACCACGCTGATGGCACGTGGTGCGTTCCCGGATGATCACCCGCTGTGCCTCGGCATGCCTGGCATGCACGGCACGGCAACCGCAGTCACCGCGATGCAGAAGAGCGATCTCTTGATCGCACTCGGCGCACGCTTCGACGACCGCGTCACGGGCCGAGTCAATGCGTTCGCACCGGATGCAAAGATCATTCACGTCGACATCGACCCTGCTGAGCAGGGCAAGGTGCGTAAGCCGGACGTGCCGATCGTTGGCGACTGTCGTTTGGTGATCGAGGAGATCGTCAAGGCGATCCACGACCTGACCAAGGGCGGCGTCGAGCAGGCCGACCTGCAGCCATGGCGCAGCCGCGTCAGCGGATGGCGCGAGCAGTTCCCGTTGCACTATGAGCCGAGCCAGCCGGGCAACGCTTTGAAGCCACAGTTCTGCCTCGAGAAGCTTCGCGATGCTGCACCGGAAGGCACGATCCTCGTGTCGGGCGTCGGTCAGCACCAGATGTGGTCGAGCCAGTACTGGAAGTTCAACGAGCCGTACACCTGGGTCAACTCGGGCGGTCTCGGCACGATGGGCTTCTCGGTTCCTGCAGCGATCGGCGCCAAGGTCGGTCGCCCGGACAAGACCGTGTGGGCGATCGATGGTGACACTATCAGCACGTTCAATACCTGCCAATAAATGGCGATAATTGTTCGACATCAACGTAGCGCCACCCCAGGCCGCATCAACATGAAAATGCGCAGAAATTTCCGCCGCCACGTCGGCTAACTCATTGAGCGGGTCAATGTGTCCGGTTTCAGTAGTGCCTGCTACGCCAATAATCGCCAGCACTTTGCCGCCATCCGCCGCAACTTGTGCACAAGCACTGCGCAATTTATCGACCCGAATACGGGTATGCTCATCGGTGGGCACCGCG
>JALRJT010000118.1 GCA_023254985.1 Ilumatobacteraceae bacterium
TGCAGGCCGACGGTGGCACGCGCACGGCGAGCATCTGTGGTGCCTATGTGGCGCTGCACGATGCACTCACGCGTGTGCAGCAGGCAGGTGGGTTGTCCACACATCCGTTGCATTCGTTGTGCGCAGCAGTGAGCGTTGGCATCCATTCGGGCACCCCGATCATCGACTTGCCGTATGAGGAGGACTCGACCGCCGAGGTCGACATGAACGTCGTCATGCTCGAGCCGATGAGTGGTGGCGAGCCGACGTTCGTCGAGGTGCAGGGAACTGCTGAAGGAAAGGCGTTCTCGCGCGGCGAGCTCGACAACTTGCTCGGTCTTGCCTCTGGTGGGCTTGCGCAGATCTTTTCGCGTCAGCGCGAGATCCTCGCCACTCCGCCGACACCACGCGCGCTCGGACGGTAGTCATGCTGCGCGTCGTGTGCGCGTCGGCGAACCCGCACAAGGTGGCCGAGATGGTCGACCTCATGGGAGGGATCGTCGAGATGGAGCCACGACCGAGTGACGTACTCGACGTCGTCGAAGACGCCGACACGCTCGTCGGTAACGCCCGCCTGAAGGCGCACGCGATCATGGCGGCGACGCAGATGCCGGCGCTCGCTGACGACACGGGACTCTTCGTGGATGCACTCGACGGTGTACCCGGCGTGCACACCGCTCGATATGCAGGATCGAGCGCGACCGATGCGGACAATCGCACCAAGTTGTTGCGTGAGCTCGCTGGGAAGTCGCGTGATGCGCGCTTCGTCACCGTTGCGTTGCTCTGTTTCCCCGATGGTCGCGAGATTGTTGCCGAAGGCGTGTGCGAGGGAACGATTGCAGAGTCTGAACGTGGTGAACGGGGGTTTGGTTACGACCCGTTGTTCATCGCGCGTGACGGCGACGGACGCACCTTCGCCGAGATGACGATCGAAGAAAAGCACGCGCTCTCGCATCGCGGGCGAGCGTTTCGCACACTCGCTGCACAGTTGCGTCCTTAATTCACCAGCCGCGCAGGTCGATGCCCCAGCGATCGACGATCGTGTCGTCATTGATCGCCCAGGCGACCTCATGCATCGCCATCGTCGGATCGATGTGGGCGGGCGTGACTCGCACCTTGTCGCCGACGCGTGGAAGCTCACTGCTCTTCATCGAGAACGTGATGTGCTCGTCGCTCACGAACCAAATGGTTGCACCCTCGATGTGTGGATTGCCGTGGTCCATGCCAAGGCTCTTCAGCCCCGCATCGATCACGGCCCAATCCTTCGTGCGTGAGATCACCGTGCCGAGCACGAACATCGCCTGCGCGAACGGGAGTCCGAGCGCCGCGTACTGAGTGTCCATGAGTGAATATGAGCCGGCTTGCACGTCGGTCACTCCGGTGTGTGCGTGCATGTTAAACGTTCCTGTGCCACCAGCCGAGATGATGGTGCCGCCGACGTCGCGTGCTGCCTGACGCAGCAGTGCCATCGACTCGTCCACCTTGCGCTGCTTTTCAGTTGCGTCGCCAACCATCATGAGGTGACCCTCGTAGCCCATCACGCCGTGCACGGTCAGTCCTCGTGCTCTCGCGTCATCGGCGAGTCGTCCTGCATCGTCTACGGGGATGCCGCACCGGGGAAGCCCGACGTTCACGTCGATGACCACGTTGCCGATTCCTGCTCGATCTGCGGCATCGAGGGTTTCGGTCGAGTCGATGGCAATCATGATCAACGCTTCGTGTTGCACCGCGGCGAGTGCGCGCAGTCGTTCGTCGTCCAGCGTCTCATTTGCCAGCAAGTAACTCTCACCAACGCCGGCGCGCACCATGCCGAGGATCTCGCGCGGTGTGGCGCAGGTGAAGTGGCGGTGGCCGACGGCGACCTGGCGGCGGGCGAGCGCGGTGCACTTGGTGGCCTTAACGTGCGGTCGCAGGCGGTCGCCGGGGAGTACCTGGGCCATCGTCGTCAGGTTCGAATCGAGGGCGGTGAGGTCGATGACCGCGGCCGGGGTCGACAACTCGGAGACAACTCGTGGGTCTTTCACCGTGCCGACGGAGAGACTCGAACTCTCACTGACGGCGTCCTAAGCGCCGTGCCTCTGCCATTGGGCTACGTCGGCCGAACGGACCTAAGGGTAGTGGAGTCTTCTCAGAGCCAGACAGAATGGATGCCGTGACCACCGCATCGAACGTCCTCGACACCACCGCACTCACGAGTCAGCTCGGCCTCGCCGACACGATCGTCGATCCCGACGCACTCGCCAACAGCGTGCGCAAGTGTGCGGACAACAACGTGGTGCTCCCGACGTTCGCGCAGCTCGCCAATCCGGCGCTGATCCCCGCAGACGTAGCCAACGGAGTCGACAAGAATTCGCCGGACTCGCGCAACTTGTTCCGCGTTCACTGGTTCAACGATCTCGCAGGCAATCGCGTGCGAGTTCCCGACCACGTCGTGTTGCCGTCTTCGCTCACCGGAGTCGCCTCGCCGATCATCGTGGTATTCGGTGATCGTTTCCCGATGATTACCGCGCACAAGGTGTTGGCCGCGTATTCGTGTCTCGCACCACGCGTCATCACCGGTCAGTTCGATCCCGTCTCGCAGCGCGCGGTGTGGCCATCGACCGGCAACTACGCACGAGGCGGCGTCGCCATCAGTCGCATCATGGGTGCACGCGGTGTCGCGGTGTTGCCCGCCGGTATGTCGCAGGAGCGCTTCGACTGGCTCGATCGTTGGACGAGCGACCCGAGCGACATCGTGCGCACGCCCGGCACCGAGAGCAACGTGAAGGAGATCTACGACGCCTGCAACGAAATGCAGCGTGACCCGAAGAACTTCATCTTCAACCAGTTCTGTGAGTTCGGTAACTACCTCGGTCACTACGAGGTGACCGGTCAGGCGCTCGCCGCCGTCTACAACCACGTCGCAGCTGGATCGAAGAATCCGAACATGCGGCTTGCTGCGTTCACGTCCGCTACTGGATCGGCCGGCACGATCGGTGCGGGCGATCGACTGAAGGAGATGTTCGGCACCAAGATCGTCGCGGTCGAGGCACTCGAGTGCCCGACGATGCTCGAGAACGGTTTCGGCGAACACAACATCCAGGGCATCGGCGACAAGCACATCCCACTCATCCACAACGTGATGAACACCGACGTCATCGCCGCAGTCTCCGACCGCGCCACGGACGAACTTGACGTGTTGTTCAACACCGAGGCGGGCAAGAAGTATCTCGTTGCGCGCAAGGGGATCCCCGCGGACGTCGTGGAGACCCTCACGCACTTCGGCTTCTCGGCGATCTGCAACACGATCGCGGCGATCAAGACGGCCAAGCTGCTCGGTCTCGGGGAGAACGACGCGCTGATCACGATCGCCACGGATGGCAGCGATCTCTATCCGAGCGAGCGCGTGAAGACGCTCGCGCGACGCTTCAACAACAACTTCGGCGAAGTCGAGGCGGCGGAAGTGTTCGCCGAGCACCTCGGCACCGTCGACACCGATGCGATGATCGACTGCACCCAGCGCGATCGCAACCGCATCTTCAACCTCGGTTACTACACCTGGGTCGAACAGCAGGCCACGCCACTATCGGTGTTCGAGGCCCGTCGCTCGCAGAGCTTCTGGAAGAACCTGCGGTCCTACATCCCGACGTGGGATGCGATGATCGGCGAGTTCAACCAGCG
>JALRJT010000147.1 GCA_023254985.1 Ilumatobacteraceae bacterium
ACTGCACGGAGTTCGACGAAAACTTCACCGGCTCTGGTGCGCTGAACGTCTTGCGCACCCGCTGGGGTGGATCACTGATGGAGCGCGCCGCAGTCGATGCAACAGTCAAGCTCGTCACGCTCGCCAACCACGTGGTGGAGCCCTCGGAGTCACCGGTGTCGGGTTCGACCACGACCCACGACGTCACCCTCGACGCATCCGTGTTGCACTCCTTCGTCGTCGATCGCGTGGAGCGCGTTGCCGGCGTCACGCTCGCCACTGCCCCAGTCGTCGTCTCGGGTGGCCGCGGTGTCGGTTCCGCCGAAGCGTTTGCCCCACTCGAGGAACTCGCCGGACTCCTCGGCGGAGTCGTCGGATGCTCACGTGCGGTCACCAACAACGGTTGGCGCAACCACACCGACCAGGTCGGACAGACCGGCACCCGCATCGCCCCCGACGTCTACATCGCGTGTGGAATCTCGGGAGCGATCCAGCACTGGGTGGGCGCCATGGCGTCAAAAAACATTCTCGCCATCAACACCGACAAGGAAGCCAACATCGTGACCAAGGCCGGTTACGCAGTGATCGGCGACCTGCACAAGGTGGTCCCGGCGATCTCCGCCGAGATCCGCCGCCGTCGCGGGCAATAGTCACAGCAGACCCCATTCACAGGTCATCGACATGACCGAAATTGGGGTCGGCAACTAACCTCTAGGACGTTGTACCCCGAGCAGGGGTTGACTACCCGAGGGGAACCGTGACCGAGATCGAAACTTCAGGCGGCCGTCGACGCGGACGAGATCGCCAGAACGCAGCAGGACGCTCCAAACTGCCGGAACAGAAACCCTTCGCCCAGCCGAAGATGACCTACGGGCCGACCAAGGTGCTGTCCGAGGACGAGGTCGAAGCGATCCACCTCGCCTCGCTCAAGGTGCTCCAGGACCACGGCATCGACTTCCTCGAGCCAGACGCACGGGCCCTCTTCCCGAAAGAAGGCGTGAAGATCACCGACGCTCGCGTGCGCTTCGATCCCGAGTTCGTCATGGAGACGATCAAGACCGCGCCAAGTGAGTTCACGTTGCACGCGCGCAACCCGGAACACTCGCTGCGCATCGGCGGCAACTGGATGGCATTCGGTTCAGTGGCGAGCCCACCGAACTTCGTCGAGCTCGACGGCACGCGTCACGCGGGCACCCGCCAGAACTTCCAGGACCTGTTGAAGCTCACGCAGATGTTCAACATCATCCACTTCGTCGCCGGCTATCCGGTCGAACCAGTCGACCTGCACTCCTCGATCCGTCACCTCGAGACCACCTACGACATGTTGACCATGACCGACAAGGCGCTGCACTGTTACAGCCTTGGTCGTCAGCGCAACCAGGACGTGCTCGAAATGACGCGCATCGCGCGCCAGGTGTCGAATGAGCAGATCGACAACGAGCCGAGCGTGTTCACGATCATTAACTCATCGTCCCCACTGCGACTCGACATCCCGATGTTGCAGGGAATCATGGAGTACTCCAAGCGCGGTCAGCTCGTGATCATCACGCCATTCACGCTGGCTGGTGCGATGGCGCCGGTGACGCTCGCAGGGGCGCTGTCGCTGCAGAATGCTGAAGCACTCTCGGGCATGGTGTTCTCACAGCTCGTGCGCCCCGGTGCACCGGTCGCTTACGGCGGCTTTACCTCGAACGTCGACATGCAGTCGGGCGCACCCGCATTCGGTACGCCCGAATACATGCGCACCGCGATGGCCGGCGGTCAACTCGCACGTCGCTACGGCGTGCCGTACCGCTCGAGCAACGTGTGCGCGGCGAACGCACTCGATGCACAGGCCGCCTACGAAAGCGTGTTCTCCCTGTGGGGTGCGATCCAGGGTGGCGTGAACTTCCTGATGCACGGCGCCGGCTGGATGGAAGGTGGACTGCACGCTTCCTTGCCGAAGTTCATCTTGGATGCCGACCTGCTCTCGATGGTGGCTGAGTACCTGCAGCCGATCGTCGTCGACGCAGAGACCCTCGCGCACGACGCCATCGGCGAAGTGGGCCCTGGCGGTCACTTCTTCGGTGTGCAGCACACCCAGGACCGATTCCGCACCGCGTTCTACAAGCCACTGTTGTCGGACTGGCGCAACTGGGAATCGTGGGTCGAGGGCGGCAGCCCGACGGCCGACAAGAAGGCCGCCGATCTCGCTCGTGCGTTCCTCGCCGAATACGCACCGCCGCCGATCGACGATGCGGTGCGCGAAGAACTCGCCGAATTCACTCGCCGTCGCGTCGCCGAAGGTGGCGTGAAGACCGACTTCTAGACTTGCCCATCGGCATGCGAAAGGACAGACCATGAAATCATCAGCCCGCGTCGTCGTCATCGGTGGAGGTGTCGTCGGAGCATCCGTGCTGTACCACCTGACAAAGGAAGGCTGGTCGGACGTCGTGTTGCTCGAGCGCAAGCAGCTGACTGCGGGTTCCACCTGGCACGCAGCAGGTGGCATGCACACGCTGAACGGTGACCCGAACGTGGCGCGCCTCCAGCAGTACACGGTGAACCTGTACAAGGAGATCGAAAAGGAGTCGGGCCAGAACTGTGGCATCCACCTCCCCGGTGGTCTGCAGCTCGCCGACACGCCCGAGCGTCTCGACTGGTTGAAGATGGCCCAGGCCCGCGGTCGTTACCTCGGCATGCACATGGAGATGATCTCCATGAAGGAAGCAAAGGAACTGAACCCGCTGCTCGAAGAGAAGTACTTCGTCGGCGCGCTGTACGACGAGGACGAAGGCAGCGTGGACCCGTACGGTGTCACGCACGCCTATGCAATTTGTGCGCGCAACCGCGGCGCAGAGGTGTACACGGACACGTGGGCCACCGACTTGCAGCAGCGCAAGGACGGTACGTGGGATGTCATCACCGACAAGGGCAACATCCATGCCGAACACGTCGTCAACGCCGGTGGTCTGTGGGCTCGCGAAGTCGGTCGCATGGCCGGCCTCGAACTGCCCGTGCTCGCGATGGAGCACCACTACTTGATGACCGAACCGATGGACGAGCTCATCGAGTACAACAAGAAACATGGTCGTGAACT
>JALRJT010000174.1 GCA_023254985.1 Ilumatobacteraceae bacterium
GGTGCGCGAAGCGCTCGACACCTGCCCAGGGAAGTTGCACCCACTCGATGCCCGGGTTCGCATCGAGCACCCGTTCGAGTTCGTCCACTCGATCGAAGTCGATCCACACGAGGCCAGTGGCTTCGGCGTAGTCGGTGACCATGCCACCACCGGCGATGATCGCATCCGATGCCCACTCAGGCGAGCCGTGCGGCCCGACCGCGACGTTCACCATGCTCAGCTGCCGGTGAGCGTTGCGGCGATGTTGCTCGCCGAGTCACCGCTGCGGCGCAAGATCACGACGAGGAACCACAGCGACGTCATCGTCACGACGAACAGGCTCACCGCACCGACACCCCAGAACGGCTTGATCGTGCTGCGGGTAGCGCCGAGCAGTGCAACGGGGAACGTGGTCGAGCCGGCTTCGCTGATCAACGTCGAGATGACGGCGTTGTCGAGGCATAGTGCGAACGACAACAACCCACCGGCGATCATCGCCGAGGCGATGAGTGGGAGCGTGATCTGACGGAACGCGCGACCCGGAGGTGCACCGAGGTCTGCTGCTGCCTGCTCGAGCGATTCATCGAGTCCAGCAAGTCGTGCGCGTACGATGAGGGTGACGACCGCCGATGCGTACATCGACTGTCCGACCCACAACTTGTTGATGCCGCCGTTGAACGGCCCCCACCCGTTGGTGAAGATGTGTCCGACGATCGGTAGGTCTTGGATACGCGGGAACCAGGTGGCGAGCGCAATCGCGTCCATGATCTCAGGCGTCACCAGGATCAAGAACACGAGACCCATGAACACGGTCGCCCATCGACCGGGCCGTCGCGCCAGTGCGACGCCCGACATCCCGCCGATCAAGACGGCAATCACGGTGGCGCCGAACGCCGCCATGAACGAGTTGCGGATTGCATCGCCGATTCCCGCGTAGTCGAAGATCTTGGCGTACCAGCTCGTCACGAGACCGTTGATCACGAAGGCGAGGACTACGACGCTCGTGATCAGCCATGACGATGTGCGCGATCCGAGCATTTGACGCCGCGAGAGCATCCACTTGGCAAGGAAACCCGCACCGATGAACACGGCGAAGCGAATGGCGGTGTTGAGCACCTGTGCCCCATCGAACAACTCGCCCCACCACTTGATGCTCACTGCATTCGACCAGATGGTGAAGGAACCACCTCGGTTGAACGAGTGCAAGAACACGAGTCCGATGGGGATGAACAAGAAGACCAGCACGAGGGATGTCCACACACCGAGCAGCCGATGCAACACCGAGTCGCCTACGACGAATCCCGCACGCGGACCACGTTGCACTTGTCGTGCGCGCATCGCTCGGCGCCAGCGCTGCACGAGGGGCTCGCCGAGTCCGACGATGCGCGGGATGACCCACACGATCACCGTTCCGACGACGAGGGTGAGCAACACAGCAGCAATCATCAGGACTGCCATCGCCGATCCGAGTGGCCAGTTCTGCGCGCCGCTGAACTGCGAGGCGATCATCGCCCCGATCATGTTGCCCTTGGCTCCGCCGAGGACGGTCGCCGTCACGTAGTCGCCACACATCGGAATGAAGGTGAGGAGCACGCCAGCGATGATTCCCGGGCCTGCAAGTGGAAGCGTGACGCCGAAGAAGGTCGCCACCCGGCCCGCCCCCAAGTCCTTGCTCGCTTCGCGCATGCGTGAGTCGATGCGATCAAGGGCGACAAAGAGCGGCAGGATCATGAACCCGAGGTAGTTGTAGACGATCGCGATCTGGACGGCGAGGGACGTCTCGAGGATCTGGATGCCGTTCTCACCTATGAGGCTCAAGTCCTTGAGGAACTTCGACAGCGTCCCATTCGGGGCGAGCGGAATGCGCCATGCGACGGTTCGAATGAGGAAGCTCGTGAAGCTCGGTACGACGACCGCGGCCAGCACGATCGCTTTCCACTTCTCGCTCACCTTGAACGCGGCGAAGTACGCGACGGGAAGTCCGATTACGAGACACAGCAGCGTCGCGGTGATCGAAATACGCAGCGTCGCCCTGAACGTCGTGAAGAACGTCTCGTCGAAGACCTCCTTGTAGCTCGCCGTCGAAAGGTTCGTCAGGTCAACGGGCAACAACTTGGAGGTGTCCTTCGTCCCGAAGGAATAGAACACGATGAAGGCGATCGGCGCGGCAAAGAACACCGTGTACCAGATGATCGATGGCAGGGCGAGCGCATACTTTGGCGCTCGCCACCGCCTACGAGTTGTTGCAGCGACCGTTGCGGTCACTGCGGATCAGGCTCCGGCCTTGGCCTTGGCCTTGTTCAGGATGTCGACCATGCGATCGAGCGCTGGCGTGATCTCCTGGGTCTGGAACGTTGCGACCTGCTCTGGAGTGAAGAAGATCATCTCACCACGCTCGAGGTCTGGTGCGAGGTTGGCGATCAAGCTCTCCATGTCCTTCATGCCGGTGTTGTAACCGTGGTACTCGAGGTCCTTGATCGAGATCTCCGGGACGAGGTCCCAGTTGATCCACGCGTGCGCGGCCTCTGCATTCGGCGAACCCGCTGCAATGCAGTAGGTGTCCATCCACAACTCAGTGGCCGGCGAACCGAGCACCCATACCCAATCCTCTGGGTTGCCACCGGCATCGGCGATGCGCACGTAGGCCTGGCGAAGGTCACCGTTCCACCCCATGGCAAGGCTGTAGGCGCCTTCGGCGAGCTTGGTGCTCGGGTAGCTGTCGAATGCCTTGATGTGCTGGGCGAATTCTTCAACGAGGAACTTCTCGCACGCGTCGAGGTCAGCCTCGTCCTGGGTGTTCCAGTTGATGCCGTTGGCCCAGAACCACATGCCACAGAAGTTCGGTGCGGTGTCGATCATTGCGCAGTTTCCGCTTCCCTCGTTCATGCACGCATCGATGAAGTCCTGCCAGGTCTCCATCGTTCGGGTGATCTTGGTCTTGTCGTAGAAGTAGCCAGTCGAGCCCCAGTTCTTACACACCGAGTACTCGTTGTTCGGGTCCCAGGCCTGCGAGGTGTAGGCCGGGTCGAGATTCGAAAAGTTCGGGATGAGCGACAAGTCGAGCTTCTGAATGAGGCCCTTTTCGATCATCTGCGGCACGTATGGCCCCGTCGGAACGACGATGTCGAAACCCGAGTTGCCGTTGCTCGCGGCCAACTTGGTGATGAGGTCCTCGTTGCTCGCGTAGTAGTCGACCTTCATCGACACACCGAGCGTGGAGTCGGCAAGTGCGCCAACCAGATCCGGGTCGTTGTAATCACCCCAGGTGTACATCGCGAGCGTGCCAGAGGCGGTGTTCACCACGCGGCTGTAGCCATCGTCGGCCATGTCGCTCCCCGTCGTTTCAATAGTGACGGCTTCGTCATCCGAGCTGCCGCATGCGGCAAGTACGATGGCAAATCCCGCTGCTGCGGTGCCGCCCTTCAAGAATGCACGTCGCGAGAGCTTCTCGCGGAAATCGTCCGGTGCGAGCATGCGCAGTTGCTTGGCCATGAGTGTCCCCCTTGATGACTGGATGTGGCTAACGCCACCTTAGTGGACGACGCTCGGTGCGGGGAACCTAGCCGTGGGCTGGCGAGGCCATAACGACGTCGGCCTGGCGGGCGGAGAACAGATAGACGTCCTCGGCGGACCAGGAGCTCCACACGCGGTCATCCACGGCAAAGCGCGCCGGATTGGTGCGCGGCACGAGCACCAACAGGTCGCGGTGGGCGGTTCGCACCACGTACTGCAGCACATCGCCGAAGTGCGACACGCTGGCCACGGTGGCCTCGACTGCGTTCTCGGGCTTTTCGGGACGGTTCGCCGACAGGTTGATGCACTCGGGGCGCACGGCCGACAGCGCGGGCTCTCCCGTCGGCACGTTTTCTTCGGGTCGGGTGGCGACAAAGATCGTGCCATCGTCGGCTTGCGAGCCGGTCGCGGTCGCAGTGCCCTGCCAGAAGTTGTTACGTCCGACGAATCCGGCGACGAAGGCAGTCTTCGGGTGCTCGTACACGGTCTCGGGGTCTGCGAGCTGTTCGATGTGGCCGTCCAGCATGATCGCAATGCGATCAGACATCGACATCGCCTCTTCCTGGTCGTGCGTGACGAAGATGAACGTGATGCCGAGCCGCGACTGCAACAACTTCAGCTCGATCTGCATCTCTTCGCGCAACTTGCGATCGAGCGCTCCGAGTGGTTCATCCAAGAGCAGGATGCTCGGGCGGTTGACGAGCGCACGAGCAACCGCGACGCGCTGCTGCTGACCACCCGACATCTGGCGCGGCTTGCGCTCGGCGAGCTTGGACATCTGCACCATGTCGAGTGCTTCCATCACGCGCGTGGCGATCTCGTCCTTGGCCACACCCTTCTGGCGCAGTCCGTAGGCGACGTTTTCCGCCACCGTCATGTGCGGGAAGAGCGCGTAGTGCTGGAACACGGTGTTCACGTCGCGCTTGTACGGCGGAACGCCCTGCACTTCTTGACCGTTGATCTTGATGAACCCGCCGTCGGGCTGTTCGAAGCCAGCCAGCATGCGCAGCGTCGTCGTCTTTCCACAGCCCGAGGGACCGAGGAGCGAGAGGAACTCGCCCGCCTGCACCGAGAGATTGATCGAGTCGACCGCCACGACGTCGCCGTAGCGCTTGGTCACGTTGACCAACTCCACCGATCCTCGTTCTTGTGTCACCGATCCCCCGATCAGGAAAGACTCTAACGATCCCTAGCTGTTGAGATTGACCATCACGTGCTTGATGCGGGTGTAGTCGTCCAGGGCGTAGGCGGACAGGTCCTTGCCGTACCCCGACTTCTTGTACCCGCCGTGCGGCATCTCGGCCACCATCGGGATGTGGGTGTTGACCCACACGCACCCGAAGTCCAGGTTCTTCGTCATGCGCATCGCCCGACCGAGATCGCGCGTCCACACCGAAGATGCGAGCGCGTACTCGACGCCGTTCGCCCACGCGAGCGCCTCGGCCTCATCGGAGAACTTCTGCACCGTGATGACCGGTCCGAAGATCTCGTTCTGGATCATCTCATCCTGCTGCTTCAAATCCGCAACGACGGTCGGCTCGAAGAAGTAGCCCTTGGAACCGATGCGCGAGCCGCCGGTGACGACCTTGGCGTGCTTGGGTACGCGGTCGAGAAAGCC
>JALRJT010000003.1 GCA_023254985.1 Ilumatobacteraceae bacterium
TCATTGGTGTCGAGAACGATGATCTCCTCCACCTCTGAATCGTGCGGATAGAACGGATGCACGTGAAGATCCCCGAATTTCGCGGCGAGATCGCGGTGTTGAGTCGGGGTCAGCGGCTGGTTCTCGAAGAACAACACATGATGTCGATGGAGCGCATCCAGAATTTCGTCTCGTTGCGCATCGCTGATTCCTGAGCACAGGTCAACCCCCGAAACCTTTGCGCCGATGGCTGCGGAGATGGACTCGACGATCACGTCTTCACCATACCCGCAGTGGCATAGCCCTACGGAGCGACAACGAGGTAGCCGTCGATGTCACCCACGAAGGCGAACTGCTCGGGTTGCGAGGAAAGAAACGCCCACATCTCGGGATCGAATATGAGATACAGGGCCGACGGATCGAACCTCCCCGCCCGGAGGTCGTCGTGTAATGCCTGATTGACTCGCACGTAGCGGTCGATGCTCCAGCGAGAGAAGTACCCGGCATTCGTTGCCATCCCCCGCTGCTGGACGAAGTCTTCGATGTGGATCCATCGACCTTCCAGGTCGTTGTTGAGGGGCGGATAGGTGAGGATCTTCGATCGCTCCTCGACGACCTCATCCCACAGCGGATCATCCAACTGATTGACCCACACCGGCTGCGCCGTGAACCGGTTGCGCACCTGACTCATGGCCGGATTCGAATCGACGATGCTGACGAGTAACGCCAGTGAAAGAACGGCAAACGCGCCACGCCGAGGCAACGCTTTGGCGACCCATACGAGGAGACCAAAGGTCACGAGATAGACGAGCACCCAGGATGATCGCGCATGGGTGCGGAAGGTTTGGGTGAACTGCTCGAGGATCGGAACAAGTGGATATTCGAAGAACGTGCGACGGCCAATTCCCGGACGCATCGTCATCGAATACACGGCGAGCATTCCCGCGCCGACCAACAACGCACGATTGCGTCGATGGCCAATTTCCCGCGCGGCGACTCCAGCGATCGCAAGTGCGAGCACGATGGCAATCCCAGTCGAGAATTCCTTCGCAGGCACGACGAGTGAACCAACCATCACGCCACCGACCACGATCGCGAGATCGCGCAACTGCCCGCCACTCGCCCTTCGCCGAAGAAGCATCATGACAGCCACTGGCGCGATGATGAGGAGGATTCCTGAGCCGAGGTACGAAAACCCTTCGACGTCGCCGAAGAGTTCGAGCTGGTCAGCCATCACGCGAGACCACCCCGAGGAAAAATCGGTCGCGCTGTCGACGAGTGCCATCGGTTGCCAGCGGAACCGATAGGGAAAATCCTCTGGCGTCACGCTCGAGTCACCGACGAAGAGTCGACCACCGAGCGAGGCAAACCCCGAGGCGATCGCCACGACGCAGAGCGATCCTCCGACGATGCCGATGTCGCGCACGACTTGGAAAAGCGTGAATCTCCGGCGCAACAACGACGCAATCCACACAGCCACCACCATCGGAACGAAGTAGGCCTGGATGAGCAACGCACAACTCACGAGCACTGCCCATCGCTTAACCGAGTGGCGTTCATCGAAATACCTATCGAGCGCCGCAAGGATGAGGAACTGACTGGCGAGTGCGATGTGCCCATACCCCTGGTGCACCAAGCGATAACTCAACACCGGGGCAAGAACGAAGAACGACGCTGCAAGAACGCACAGACGCCGATCGCCGACGAAGCGGCCACACAGCCGGATGGCAAAGTACGCCTGCAGGACGAAGCAGATCCAGATCCAGGCACCAAGGTATTGAAACGTCGCCGGCAAGATCGGATCAAGGGGTTTCAACAGCATTGCAACGAGCGGAATCGAGTCGGTGAAGACGATCGAACTAGCAAAGTCGAGGCCCAACTTCGGATTCGCCCCAAGTGGCCACTGCAGCAGTGGTGTGTCGCGGAAGAAAGCCCAACCGAGATAGTGCTGCGCAGAATCACCGAGCATCAACCAATCACGATTGGTCGGGTTGATGATCGCACCACCCGATGCATAGACGAACGCAATGGTTCCGACGACTATTCCGTAGAGGTGTGCGAAATACTTCGTGCGGAGCTCTCGCACGTTCACTAACGCGCCCGTTCGTCGTCTCCGGGAGACTGTGCATCAGGCGGGAATTTCTCGCCTCGCGGGAGCGGGAAGTAACGGTGGTGCCACTGGCCCGTCACCTCGTAGATAGCGGTGCCCTTCGCCCCATCGGAAGTGGTGACCTGCATCTCGCTCAGTCCCCCGCCGAGTGTCTGTGGAGTCTGCGAACCGCCGAAGCTGTAGCGCTGTGCCCACCGCCCTGTCGCGTCGACCACGATGCGTCGGCCTCCCTGCAAGGTGAACGTCAGTCGGCCGGCAAGACCGACGACGTCATCTCCAAATCGCTCGTAAGACGTCGAGTTGCCATGCGCATCCAACCACGTGAGGTCGTGTGCAAAGTCGATGACGGGGATCGGTTCGCTCATGTCGCTTGGGGCGAAGCACCCATCGGTATAGACGCGTGCGCCGTTCGGATACTCCCAGTGCCAGATGGAGAGCATCCCCTCCTCGAGTTGGATCGGCGTCCACATCCACAGCGGGCAACGCGCATGGTTCCGAATACCCCACGAGTGGTCGCGTTGACCCCACCACTTGTCGAGGTACTTGGTGACACCACCACGGGTCACCGTTCCTGAAAACCAACCGCTCTGGAACATGTGGCGTTGGTCCCAGATCAGTTCATGGCCGGCTCGCATGGTTCCCCGACGGAGCCCATACGGTGCCGTTCGGGCAGTGAACGTGAGATTCATCGAGACCGGTGCCGAGTCCGACTCCTCGACCACCAAGTGCACGACTCGTTTCGGTTCGACGATGTCAATGAGCACCGGGCCGACACGAAAATCGTCGAAGTCACCATCGACACTTCGTTCGTGGCGCATCAGGATCGGCTCACCGGCAAACCGACCCAATTGCAACGAGTCCATCACTCCACGTGCAGGAAAGTGTGCCAACGTGAGGATCGTGACGTCGTCCGGACCGTCGGGTGACTGCGCAATGAAGAACAGGCTTTCTCGCCAATGCTGGTGATGCACCTCGGTCGACCGGAACGGCTCCGGAATTTGGTGACCGAACCGCTCGTCTGCCGAATCGAAGACCCCCATCACAATCAGTCTGCCAGAGCAGCGAATGCATCGAGTTCGACGACTTGGTCGGCATGGCGATTGGCCATCGCCATGAACATCTCGTCCCCGCGATCGGTCTGCTTGACGATCATCGACGCCACCACCGCCATCACGAACCCTGCGAAGGTGTATCGGCGGTACAACACCCACGCCTCATCGAGCGAGAGACTCACTCCATGTCCGCCGAGTGCCCTGACGTAGTCGGCAACAAGTTCGGTCTCCGACTCTCGGCGTGGCCCGCGCGTCAGACCAGCACCGATGAAATACGCGACGTCCAAGAGTGGGCAGCCGACCGCAACGGTTTGAAAATCGACCACGCCGATTCGGCGATCAGCACCATCAACGAAAAGTACGTTGTCCAATCTGAAATCTCCGTGCACGACGGTGAAGCGAACTGGGTCGTAGGTGAAATAGTCACGCGGCGAGCGCGCGAGATGTTCGCACACCTCGATCGCCGCTGGATTCAGTCGACCGCGATATCGCTCGAGAAATCCTGGAGCCAACTGAGCGAACAACGCTTCGACGTTGCGCTTCTTGTCCGGCGGGTTGCGATGCAACCAGGGCATCTGCTTCAGCTCGAAATTCCCCCACAGCGGTGCGTGCAGTCCGGCAATTTCCGCGACGGCTCGACGTGCATCATCGACCGAGCAGCCGACGAGCTGATCGCCCTGCGAGCACGGCGCAAAGTCGCTCAGCAGCAGCACGAACTCGTCGCTGTCGAGAGCGAACTCGTTGTAGAAGCAGCGTGGCGCATTGACCGAGACTCGCTCGCGGATCGCCCGATAAAAAGCCGTCTCGACCTCATAGGTTCGCGTCGCCCTACTCGCGGCCCTACTCGTTTCACTCGCCGACTCGAACTTAGCGATCATCGTGTCAGGCAAGCCGCAGGGTTGCGAGTAGTCCAGTAATAGTCTGCGGCTCTCGCTCATCTGCCCCGTGCCGACGGGTTCTTCGCGCACTCCGATGATCGTCGCATCGCCGAGTCGTGGTGCGAGCCAACGTGTCAGGACCTCGGGCGACAGCGACCGTTCTCCCATTTCGACCACAGTACTGGCGATACGGTGGTCGAATGCTTGCGAACGCTTGGCACCCGGTTGCATTCAGCACCGACGTAACGAATGCACCCGTCGGTCGAACGCTGCTCTCTACACCCATCGTTATCTGGAGAGATTCGTCAGGCGTCGCGCATGCAACGAGCGATGTCTGCGTGCACCGTGGCACGGCCCTTTCAACTGGGTGCGTCGTTGGCGACGAAATCATGTGTCCGTATCACGGTTGGCGATTCGATGCCTCGGGCGACTGCACGCTGATCCCGCAACTCGAAGACCCGACCCGCATCCCACCCAAAGCCGCGATCTCCGCCTTCGATACAACAGAGCGATATGGGCTCATTTGGGTTGCACTCGCCAAACCCGACCACGATCTGCCAACCATCGACGAGTTCGACGATCCGTCGTGGGCATGGGTGACGTGCGGTTCGTATGAGTGGAACGCGCATGCATCACGTCAACTCGAGAATTTCACCGACTTCGGCCACTTCCCCTGGGTACATCCAGGACTGTTGGGCGACCCGAAACGACCCGTCGTTCCTGGTTATGAAGTGTCGACGAACGGCCACGTTGTCAGCTACGAGATCGTTCGCCCCGAGGCTTCCAACACCGACGACTTTCCCATCTTTGCCAACACCGACACCACGGCGCCGATGCGCCGTTCGCGATATGAAATCCATTTGCCCTTCACGTTGCTCCTTCGACTCGGTTGGGGCGCACGAGAGGGAATGGTCTACTTCTTCGTATCTCAGCCAATTGATGAGGAAAACAGTCGCGGGTTCCTTCTCATCGGACGCAACTACAACCTCGACCAGGATGCCTTGGTACTGCGCAACTTCGAAGACGTCATCTTCAACCAGGACAAGTCGATCGTCGAGTCACAGCGACCGAAGAAAGTTCCCTACGAACCAACCGCGGAGCTCCACATGAAGTTCGACGCCGTCGCTCTTGCTTGGCGTAACGCCATGCGAGCGAATCGATTCGACGACTAGCGCCCGAAGGCGATCAAGAACTCGAGCAGTCCGCGATCCTCGACGGAAATTGCCGAGACGCTGGGATCGGGGATTCCCCAGTCGGCAAAGACAATTTCGATCGTGCCGTTCACCGAAATTGTGCCGTCAACTAACTGCGCGACGAGTGGAACTGACACTTCCCTCGACACTCCGCGCAATGTGAGCGTGCCCTTCGCCGTCACCGCCAGCTCGACTCCGTCGAGTGACTCGGGCGTGAGCGTGATGGGTTCGAGCAACTCGAAGGAGGAGGTCGGATAGCTCGCTACGTCAAGAATGCGGCCCGCGACCTGGCGATCACGCCGATCGCTGTCACTCATAAGCGTCGCCATCTCGACGGTGAATGATGCAGTCGTCACGACTGACTCGGACACGACGAGCGATCCCGTCACCGAGTTCGTCCGACCTACACCCTCAGTGCTTTGCCCGAACAAGATCTCACGGACGCGATACCCGACGACTGACTCGGACGTCGCGACCCACTCCCCTTCTACGTCACTCGCCGATGTCACCACCGTGGTATCGCTCGCGGCACCAATGGTCGTCGGCACCGTGTCGAGTGTGAGTGCTTCCGGAGTGTCGTCTTTGATCACGTTGATGTAGACCCAGGGCCCACCGACGACGGCAACGACAACAACTGCCGCAGCGAGCAAGACCTTCTTACCGAGTGGACTCATGGCTCAACTATGGCAAATCCCGCGACGACTTCCTCGAGGTTGCCGAAAATCGACAGCAGCGCGGCTCCATCGCCGTCGAGGGTGATCGAACCCTTACCGATTTCATCCATGAACGTCGTGTCCTGGGCGACGATCGCCAGGAGCAACTCGCGAGTGATAGTCACCGTGACGGCGGCGTGTGGATCGTGGCGACCCTGCGTCGCAAACAATGTGCGGTTCGACAAACCGAGCACCCATCGCTCATCTGGTGTGCCCGCCATGTCGGTGAACGTCCAATTGACGACTGCGTTCACTCCGCCGACCAACTCTGCTTTAACCCGTACCGCGATGGCGTCGAATACCTGCTCGACAGTCATCGCACGAATCATGCTGCGCGCACGTCTCGCACCTTGTGTCAATTTTGGCGGACCGTTGCGAAGCTCCTTTGCGCCCATTAGATACGCGTTGCGGAACGTCGAGGACTCAGATTGATACCCCAGCTGTTCCAGCGTGTCTGCCTGCAGGGTTCGTGCGCGCTCGTTCGTCGGGTCGGCAAACACCGCGTGATTGACGAGCTCTGCAACCCATCGATAGTCGCCCGCATCGAAGGCTTTCTGTGCGTGCTCAAGCAGAGCTTCCATTCCCCCGGCAAGAGCCACGTATCGCTTCCCCACCTCGGTCGGTGGATACTTGTGCAAATTCGCAGGGTTGGCGTCATACCAACTCAGATACCGCTGATAGACGGCCTTCACATTGTGCACGAGGTCGCCGTAGAACCCTCGTGTGTGCTCGTGCGCGAGGAACTCGGGAGGCAACTCGAGAAGTTCTGCGATCTCAGTGGCGACGAGCCCCTTGTTGGCATGTCGCATGGTTTGGTCGTGAATAAAGCGATACAGATCGCGCTGCAACGTGAGGTAATCACGCACATCCTGGGCACCCCAGCGGGGCCAGTTATGCGAGGCGAACATCATCGTTGCCTGATTGCCGAACAGCTCGATCGCTTCATTGATGTACTTCGACCAGCGCAACGAGTTGCGCACGAGCGCGCCACGAATCGGAACCAGGTTGTGCATCGTGTGCGAGCAGTTCTCGGCCATGCACAACGCGCCGAAGTCGGGAAAGAAGA
>JALRJT010000022.1 GCA_023254985.1 Ilumatobacteraceae bacterium
CTCGACGTGAGGTATTGGAGCACTCCGTGGCAGATGACGAGGTCGAATTGCTTGCGCGGCCGCCACTGCGAGATGTCATGTTGCTCGTGCCCGTACTTCTCACAGGCGTGCGCACTGATGTCAACTGACAATCGGGTGACGCGAGGGTGAACACTTGCGTACCAATCTCGCCAATAGCCGAGACCGGCACCAACGTCGAGGACGGACTTAACCGGGACATCCCACCATGCGCACATCGCATGCACTGCAGCGGCTAGATCCTCAACTTTCTTGCGACTGTGTACGGGAGTCGAGGAGTAGAACCGTCGGTAGTACGACGCATCAAATTGCTGGCGTGGCATGAATCTTGTGTAGCAGGTTGGCTTTGCGGGATTACGATCAGTGGCGTCCGTCGTCGATCACGAGGAGTCTCAGCATGTCGGTATATTCAACGTCACTTGGTTCTCTCATTGGGTCCGGCCAACCTCTTGCTGATGCGAAAGGCAAGGTCTCGCTCGTCGTCAACGTCGCTTCGCGATGTGGTCTCACTCCTCAATACTCCGCACTGCAGGGGCTTCATGAGCGCTTTGCCGCAGAAGGTTTCACCGTGATCGGTGTTCCGTGTAATCAGTTCCTCGGTCAGGAACCTGGATCACCGGAAGAGATCCAGGAGTTCTGCTCAACCACGTTCAACGTCTCATTCCCGCTGACGGAAAAGATCGATGTGAACGGTGACGATGCACACCCGCTCTATTCGTCATTACGAGCCGTCACGGACGGCGAGGGGTACTCCGGGGACATCCGCTGGAATTTCGAGAAGTTCCTGGTGGGTCGTGATGGTTCGATCGTTGCTCGGTTCCACCCGAAGACTCAGCCTGACGCCCCCGAAGTTATTCAGGCAATCACGAACGCGCTCGCCTCGAACTGACGATCATGCAGAACTCGACCTTCACCGTTGCGGCAATCCAGATGTCGATGGCGCGTGACGTTGCATCAAACGTTGCGACTGCTGAACGACTCGTGCGCGAAGCTGCGTCACGCGGAGCTCAGATCATCTTGATCCCAGAGTTGTTTGAAGGTCACTACTTCTGCAAGGACCAGAAGGCCTCCGAACATGCACGTGCACTGCCCATAGATGGCCATCCGACGGTGCGCCACTTTCAGGATGTCGCACGAGAACTTGGAGTCGTGTTGCCGATCAGTGTGTTCGAGCGTGCCAACAACGCGTTGTTCAACACGGTTGCGATGCTGGACGCCGACGGGTCGATGATGGGGATCTACCGAAAGAGCCACATCCCTGACGGCCCGGGATACACCGAGAAGTTCTACTTCAGCCCTGGTGACACGGGATTTCGAGTTTGGGATACGGCGTTCGGCAAGGTCGGTGTTGGAATTTGCTGGGACCAATGGTTCCCCGAAGCAGCGCGATCGATGGCGTTGATGGGTGCCGAAGTGTTGCTGTATCCGACGGCCATCGGAAGCGAGCCGCCGAATCCAACGTGGGACTCCTCAGGACACTGGCAGCGCGTGATGCAGGGCCATGCGGGTGCAAACATCACGCCGATCGTTGCGGCGAACCGGACCGGACACGAAGTTGGTGACCCGACGGAGATCACGTTCTACGGTTCGTCATTCATTGCCGATGGCACTGGCGCAAAGGTCGCTGAAGCTGATCGCACCGAAGAGACGGTGCTCACCGCGACGTTCGACCGATTGGCATTGCAGGAGATGCGCACGGTGTGGGGCCTCTTCCGCGATCGCCGCCCCGAGTTGTACATGCCGATCATCACGATGGATGGCTTCGGCGAATGAAGATGCCCGGCGAGTTCGCTCGTCATGAACGCACAGTCATCTGCTGGCCGACCAGGCTGTCGGTATACGGCGAACACATCGCTGAAGCTCGTTCGGCGCACGCTGCACTCGCAAGAACAATTTCCGGCTTCGAACCCGTCACCATGATCGCCAACCTCGGGGAGGGCGACGATGCACGGGAGCGATGTGGCTCATCGGTCGAAGTCGTCGAGATGCCAATCGATGACTCATGGTTCCGGGATACAGGGCCGATTTACGTCACTGAGGACTCACGCCGAGTTGCAACCAGTTGGATGTTCAACGGGTGGGGAGGGAAGTTCTCGCCGATCGATGCTGATATTGCAATTGCGCGTCGCTGGGCGGCACATTCTGGACACGACGTCCGTCAGATCGACATGGTGCTCGAAGGTGGCTCGATCACCTCAGATGGTGCGCGATTCCTCGCCACAACCGAGCAGTGTTTGTTGAACCCGAACCGAAACCCGACGATGACGAAGGATGAAATCGAGTCGCGACTGGTGACGGAACTTGGGCTCCCGGAGATCATTTGGCTGCCACACGGTTTGTCGCTCGACGACGACACCGACGGTCACGTCGACAACGTGGCGATTTTCATCGAGTCCGGCGTGATAGTGATGCAGGGTTGCGCGGATCGGTCACTCGTGGATCACGAGCGCCTGCTCGAGAATCGACGGATTGCCGAGCAGTTCGATGTCGTTATCCGTGAAATACCCGTGCTGCCGACGATCACCTACCACGGAGAGCGAGTTCAGGTGCCCTATCTCAACTTCTATCTCGTCAACGGTGGTGCAATCGTTCCCGTGTGCGGTCATGCCGACGACGACGAGATGCTTGCGCTCCTCGCTGACTTCATGCCAGATCGCGAAGTGGTCGGACTCGATATCGGTGGAATCCTTGCCTATGGCGGTGGAGGCATTCACTGCGTCACGCAGCAAGTCCCCGCCGTCTGAAATTTCTCAGACGGGAGCGTCCATCGTTCGCAGGGGACTTTGTTGAGGTGGGAGGCTCGCCCACAAGTCGGCGAGGAGATCGTCTCGCGTCGCGCGCGCGGCAGGATCGTCCCATCGATTGACCTGTTGGAGAGGATCCGTGGTCACGTCGTAGAGCTCGCCTTCTCCAAAGGAGTTCATCGTTCCGTCGAGTGCAGCGGTGCACGTCCAGCCATCGCGGTGGATTGTGCGGAGGTGCACGATCTTGCCGAAGAGCACACTGTCCCACTCGGTGAGGACTCTCTCGTGGCCGAGTGCATCGGCGTCGGCATCGTCGAGTGGAAGTCGAGGGGCTTCTGCGTAGTTCGGACGACCCAAACCAGCGATGTCGGCGAAGGTCGAAGCGAGTGACACGAGACCGACGGGTCGGCTGACGCGAGACGGAGTGACACCGAGTCGCGGCGCCGGTCGCCAAATCAGCGGGAGTCGCATCAAAGAGTCGACGTGGTACGGACCTTTGAACAACAACCCGTAGTCGCCTTGGAACTCGCCGTGGTCCGTTGTGTAGAGCACGTCGAGGTCGTTCCCCCACCCTCGGGACGATATGGCACCGAGTACTCGACCGATTGCCTCGTCGATGAGCTCATTCTCGACGTGTGTGAAGGCATTGACCTCGCGAACCTGGTCGGGTGTCAGTGTCGCAGGCACCCACTTTGCCGGCGCCTCATAGTTCGAAACGAACGTTCCGTCATACCAGCCACGCCAGTGGCGCAACTTGGAGTCGATCACCCGTTCACGCTCCGTTGCATCTGCGATGTATCCGGCGGGCAAGTCGACGTCCTGCCAGCGCACGCGGTGCAACTCGCTTGCCGGCGGGTCCCACGGATGATGGGGATCTGGGAAGCTCATCCAGCAGAACCAGTCGCGGTCGTCGGGGAGCGAGTCGAGCCACGCGATCGTTCGTTCCGCAACCCAATCGGTGTGATACCACTCGCGTGGAATTGAATTCGCCTTGACCTGCGGCGCACCAGTGTCGCCACCGCCTTCAGCGTTCACCTGGAGTTCGCGATCGAGCACGTTGTAGTAACCGCCGACCTCGGTTGGATGATTCTCGCGCAACCACTGGGAGTAGTGCAGTGGACCCGCGGCACCATGGGTGGCGAGTTCCATGTGATCGAACCCGCGGTGTGGATCGCGGTCAACCTCGCCCGTGACACGGTTCGCACCAAGCCGGTTCTCCGTGAATCGCAAGAATGGGTCGAGCAGCGGCTCAAAGTGGGCCTTACCGATGAGTGCAGTCGAATACCCGGCGTCATGCAAGGTGCGGGCGATGCTCGGCGCGTCCTCGGGCAAGGGAACGCCATTCATCCAGACGCCATGTGTGCTGACATGCTGACCGGTGAGCATCGTGCTCCGCGACGGCATGCAGACGACATTCTGAGGATGGGCACGGTCGAACACGATTCCGTTTGCGGCGAGCGCATCGATGTTCGGAGTGCGCGCGTACATACCCCCGTTGCAACCGAGTGCGTCGAAGCGCTGTTGATCGGTCGTGATGAAGAGGATCTTGCGGCCCACTATGCGCCACCCTCGAATCGTGCCTTGAGCGCTTCAAGTCCGACTCCGGCTGCACCACCGATCGGGAGCGCGAGCACCTCCGGCTCCATGTCGGTCGAATAGATCACGACGCATCGATCATCTCCGTCAGGAATCACGTCGACGGTTCCAAGGTGGCTCGTGATGATCGGATTGTTGACGATGCGATATTGGAATCGGCGCAAGTCATGGTCGAGTGTGACGATGTCTTCCTCGAACGTGATGCCCGACGCAAGGGTGATCCAGCGCTTGTTTCCTTCCATTCGTGTCGAACTCGTGGGGAACCATTCATGAAGTCGTTCGGGCGCACCGACGAGGCCCCAAACAGTGTCAGCGCTGGCGTTGATGAAGAGGTGCCGACGGACCGTTCCCACACCGCAAAACTACTCGGGAAGCTTCCAGTCAATCGCAGTGAGGCGATGCAAGTGAAGATGTTCATTGATGCGAGAAAAGACGCGCGAACCGAAGAATCCACGATGTGCAGAAAGCGGGGACGGATGTGCCGATTCGATGACGGTGTGTTGACCGTCGATCAGCGTCCGTTTCGAACGGGCTGATGAGCCCCAGAGAATGAATGCAACTGGCGTTCGATGAGCACCGAAGTGTCGGAGGATCGCATCGGTGAAGGTCTCCCAGCCGTGGCCATGATGTGACCCAGCCTCACCCGCGCGGACCGTGAGTGTCGCATTCAGGAGCAGTACTCCCTGCCGAGCCCATGACTCGAGGTAGCCATGGCGTGAAGGCGATATTCCGAGGTCGTCGCGCAGCTCAGCGAAGACGTTGCGCAGCGATGGTGGAATGGGAACGCCACGAGGCACCGAAAAACTGAGACCGTGTGCTTGACCTGGGCCGTGGTATGGATCCTGGCCGACGATCACGACGCGCACGTCTTCGGGTGCGGACAGTTCGAGTGCGGTAAACGTCTGTTCTCGGGGCGGAAAGACCGTGTGTCGGGATCGTTCATCGGAGACGAATCGCTGCAACGACTGCCAGTACGGCTTGTCGAGTTCCTCGCCGACGACATGCAACCAATGCTCAGGGATCATCGTCCGCCTGCAAATCGATACAACCACTCGATCGGCCCGTGCGATCTACGACCCAGCACGATCCAGGCTAAGCCGAGACCCGCGGAGTAGGTCGCAGCGGTCAGCAAGAGTGCAGTTCCAAGTCCTTTCGAATCCACGACACTGAAGACGTCGACGACGAGTTTGAACACGACGATGTGAAAGACGTAGAGCGAAAGCGACAACCGGCCGCCCCGCACGAGTAGTTCAGAGATGGTGGCGTACGGGAACCGTCGAACGATGGTCTCCACGACCCAGACCGAGATGATCGCGATGCCGAGTGAGCTGACGACATACAGCACACCGCGATCGAACGGCTGGAGAGAAACCACAGACGCCCGCAGTGTTTCGGACTGGCCAGTAAGGAGCGGCGGGCGGATGGAGTCACGCAAGATGTACGCAGCGACGACTACGACAACTGAACCCAGCGCTAGCCGTGAACTGATGACTCGATCACTACGCAAGCCTCGCGCGACGATCATCCCAGCAAAGAAGAAGGCGATCCATGGAAGGACGGGATGGGTGTAAGCGACGAAGAGGCGAATTGCGACATTGCGCGGCGAGTCGGGCGAGGCTGGTTCGAGCCAAGCGGTGAAGTTGTCATCGAAACGCTCTGACACGCGCCATAAATTCAATGCTGCTGCGGCGATTACCGATGACGCAGAGGCGACGATCAACGTTCGATTCGAAGTGACGACGAAGACGCTCGCGATCATGAAGTAGGCGCCGTAATAGAAGAGAATCGTCCCCGGCCACACCCACTCGAGTCCGTACCCCACGAGCAACAGCGCTGCACCCCGGCGAAGGAGTTTCATCCGCAATTGTCGAATGCCGTCTTGATCGTCGGTTCGAACTCGCGAAGCCATCAGTGCAACGCCCATGCCGGCGACGAAGACGTAGGTCGCGGCGAACCGA
>JALRJT010000071.1 GCA_023254985.1 Ilumatobacteraceae bacterium
ATCGCGCACGATGAGCTCCGGCTTGTACGGGTCGCCCACTTCGCCGACGAACTTGCCTTCCGGATCGACGAAGTAGCTCTGGCCGTAGAAGTCGTCATCGCCGTACTCGCTCTCGATACCGACGCGATTGATCGCACCGACGTAGTACATGTTTGCGACGGCCGATGCCGGCTGCTCGATGCGCCAGATGTATTCCGACAGACCACGGCTGGTCGCCGAAGGATTGAACACGATCTCGGCACCGTTCAGGCCGAGTGCACGCCAACCCTCTGGGAAGTGGCGGTCGTAACAGATGTACACGCCAACCTTGCCGACGGCGGTCTCGAACACTGGATATCCGTCGGTGCCAGGTGTGAAGTAGTACTTCTCCCAGAAGCCCTTCACCTGCGGAATGTGCTGCTTGCGATACTTGCCGAGGTAACGACCATCGGCGTCGATGACGGCTGCGGTGTTGTAGTACAGACCTGGCTGGACGATCTCATACATCGGCAGTACCAGCACCATCCCCAGCTCCTTGGCGACCGACTGGAAGCGCTTGGTCGTCGGGCCATCGGGAATGGCCTCGGTGTAGGAGTAATACTGCGGGTCCTGCACCTGACAGAAGTACGGGCCGTAGAAGAGTTCCTGGAAGCACATCACCTGTGCACCCTGCTTCTTCGCCTCACGAGCCGCTTCCTCGTGCTTGTCGATCATCGTGTCCTTGTTGCCGGTCCAATCCGTCTGCAACAACGCTGCTCGTACCACTCGACCCATCAGATTTTCCCCTTCGCATGAAATTCACTGATTCGTAGAGCCCTCAGGCTACTGCCCGAACCATGCGGGGGAAAGACTGAGGTTACGGTTGCGCTACACCGTGGTTGATGTGCGTGCGGGAAGGAATCGGAGGGCAAAGATCGACCCGGCAAACGCAACTGCTGCCGCGACATAGCAAGCCGTTCCGAACCCGTGCATGAATGCATCGCTCACTGCTTGCTTGACCGCGATCACCGCCTCTGGTGTTGGTGACATCTCGGCAACCGCAAAGCCTGCTCCTGCCGACTCCTTCGCCAGCTCAACTGCTTCCTGTGGCATACCGAATGACTCGACGAGTTCCCCAAGACGTGGTCCATAGAGACTTGCAAAGATGCTGCCCACGATGGCGACACCGAGCGTGCCACCAACTTCGCGACTCACGTCGTTGACCGCAGATCCGATTCCTGCCTTTTCGCGTGGCAACTCCCCCATTACTGCGTCCGTTGAAGGTGAGGTGACGAGTGCAAGCCCATTAGCGAGGAAGAGCATGCTGATGATGATCGGACCAAAATACGCAGCGTCTGCATCGACTGACCCGACGATAACGAGCCCGACCGACATGTTGAACAAGCCGAGTGCGACCACTCGCTTTGTTCCAAACTTGAGGGCGGCACGCGCCGCAATTGGTGCAGTGACACCGGCACCGAGCGCAAATGGAAGTGTCCGCAGTCCAGCCTCGAGCGTGTCGTATCCACGGACGAATTGGAAATACTGCGTGACGAGGAACGTGAATCCGAAGAGGACGAAGAATGCAATTCCGATCGACGACGTTGCGGCCGAGAGTCGTGCATTGCGGAACACGCGAACGTCGAGCAACGGTTCGTCGGTCGAGCGTTCACGCTGCACGAACAACACGAACAACACAATGGTCGCCGCGAACGACACGATCGTGGCAGTGCTCGTCCAGCCGCGATGTGGTCCTTCGATCACCGTGTAGACGAGAAGGCCGACTGCCGCGATCGACAAGAAGAGTCCCGGAAAGTCGATGCCATGTGGATTCGGGTCCTTGGACTTCGGGAGGTAGAGCGCTCCGAGTACGAGTGCGATCACGGTGATCGGAATATTGACGAGGAACACCGAACCCCAGTAGTAGTGCTCGAGAAGAAAACCACCGGCCACTGGACCGAACGCCACTGCCATTCCCGAAACCGCTGACCACACGCCAATCGCTTTGGCGCGCTCGACGGGATCACGAAAAACGTCGAT
>JALRJT010000085.1 GCA_023254985.1 Ilumatobacteraceae bacterium
CATCGCTGCAGCCGATGGCCCGATCACCCTCGGCGACTTCGGCCAACCGCACCAAGACGGTGCCTGTGACCACGAAGGACACTGCGTGCTCCTGGCGATCTGGAACGTGGCGGGCGAACACATGCGTCAGCACCTCGCCGACTACACGCTCGCCAAGATCGCCGAGGCCACGCGCGGCACCGCCCCGTGGCCAGAACTCCACCACTAGCGAACTAGCGGCCGCACCGCCCCACGACGTCAGCCATGTCGTTCGGCATCGGCGCCTCGAAGGACACCTCCTCGCCAGTTGCTGGGTGTGCGAACGACAATTGACGGGCGTGCAACATCGGGCGTGGTGCAGACAACGAGCTACGCGCACCGCCATAGGCGGCATCTCCGACGACGGGATGACCGATCGATTCGAGATGGACGCGAATCTGATGCGTGCGACCCGTCTCCAAGCGACACTCGACGAGTGCACACGGCTGTGGAATCCCATATCGTTCCATCACGGCAAAGCGCGTGCGCGCGACCTTGCCGTCGACCACGACCGCCATCTTGGTCGGGTCGCGATGATCACGCCCGATCGGTGCATCGATAACCCCCTCGTCCACTTCGGGATGTCCCCACACGAGCGCGCTGTAGACACGGGTGACGTCACGACGCGTGAGTGCGTCGACGAGTGTGTCGTATGCGCGTGCCGAACGTGCGATCACCATCAACCCAGACGTGCCCGCATCAAGTCGATGCACAATGCCAGGTCGCATCGGATCGCCAACGTCGGCAACTTCTGGAAAGAGTGCGAGCACTCCGTTGACGACGGTACCCATGGGATTCCCCGCGCCGGGATGCACGACGATGCCTGGCTGCTTGTTGATGACGATCACGTCTGAATCGGCGAACACCACGTCGAGGGTTACCGATGCTTCGGGTGATGGGAGCTCCTTGCGCGGAACGAGGGACACGTCGACGGCAATGCGCTGACCTTCACGCACCTTCACCTTGCCGGACTCCCACACCTCGCCGTCCACCGTGACGGCTCGCGCCTCGATCAACGCTGCCGCGACCGAACGACTGACGTCGGCCACGATCGACACGACGCGGTCCAAGCGTTGGTCGCCAAGCGCGGAGGGAATGAGTTCCTCAGGCACGTGGATACTCCACCGTGCGAACGGGCGAGATCACGCTCAGGGCAAGCAGGATCGCACCGCAGACGATGCCCATGTCGGCGATGTTGAACACTGGCCACCACTGGAGATCGATGAAATCGACCACGGCTCCATCGAGCCAGGACGATCCCCGAAACACGCGATCGATCACGTTGCCGAGCGCTCCACCGATGATCAGCGTCGTGGCGACTCTCGCGCGCATGTCAGTCGCAGTTCGCAGGGATCGAATGAGCGCCCCAACGACGACGAGCGCGACCAGGGCGATCACGCGACCGAGTCCGGTTCCGCGAGAAAAGGCCATACCCTCGTTGAAAGCCAGCGCGAAGCGAAGCGTCCACACGAGATCGATCGTGCGACCGTCATCGAGGGCGTTCAATGCCCACCACTTGGTTGATTGATCAGCGAGGACGACCATCGCCGCGCCGATCATCGCTCCGGTGAGTGGTTGTCGAACTCGGGCCACGATGGCCGGATCGTCAGTGACGGTCATCGACGACCGATGCCGCCAACCCGCTCCTGCACCGATTCCTGCGTCCACGGGATGGCCTTCAGGCGTTCACGTGGGATCGGCAGACCGCTGTGGATCGAATAGCCGTAGTCGCCGACACGAATCCGCTCGAGTGCGGCATCTATCTCTTCGATCTCATGACGGGCTTCGGCGGACAGCACGAGATCGCGTTCGCGTTCGACGACCATCGTGTCGCCCTCGCCGCCCTCTTCGTCGAACTGCACGTCACCCATCTCGACATCCTCGATCAAGGCATTTGCCTCGTCCTCGAGGCGTGCAGCTTGGGTCGTGCGAACCGCACGCATCTCAAGCAAGAGCTCACGCTGTGACTCGAGGAACTTGTGGTCGAATTCCTTCGTCGCGTAGATGCCGTCCAAGAACTCGGTCTTTTCATGCGTCGCCTTCGGCTTCGGCTCGTTCTTCTTGCGGATGGCCTCGAGTCGCGCCTCTTCTGCCTTCTTGGCCTCGATCGCCGCGAGTCGAGCCGCTTCCTTTGCCTCGCGAATCGCGAGCCGTTCCTTTTCCTTCGCCTCACGGATAGCCGCTTTCTCGGCAGCGATCCGTGCCTTTTCCTTGGCCTTTTCGGCAGCGATCTTGGCGAGTTCCTTCTGGCGCGCGAGTTGAGCCTTCTTCTTCGCAGCAGCGACCCGACGGCGCTCCATTTCCTTTTCGCGTTGCGCCTTCTTGCGCGCAGCCTCGATCGCGCGCTTTTCATCCAGCTTCTTCTTCGCAGCCTTCTTGGCGAGTTCGGCCTTCTTCTTCGCCGCTGCCTTCTTCGCAAGTTCGGCCTTCTTAGCCGCGGCCTTCTTGGCCAGCTCGGCCTTCTTCTTGGCGGCT
>JALRJT010000025.1 GCA_023254985.1 Ilumatobacteraceae bacterium
AAGACCTGATTGCGGCGCAGTCGGGCGAGTTTCAATGGGTTAAAGTTCAGGAAACCGACCCGTGCGGCCTGTGTTACACCTCGGGAACGACGGGTAACCCAAAGGGTGTTCTGTATTCTCACCGCTCAAATGTTTTGCATACATTGGCTAGTAATGCCTCCGATGTGATGGGATTGCGCAGCGTCGATAGTGTTTTGCCGGTCGTGCCGATGTTCCATGCCAATGCGTGGGGTCTCGCACACGCCGCCGTCGCCTCTGGCGCGAATCTCGTGATGCCGGGTCCCGATTTGTCCGGCAAGGCGATCGCAAACCTGATCGTCGAGGAGAAAGTGACGGTCGCCGCCGGCGTGCCGACGATCTGGATGGCGGTGCTGCCAGAACTGAAGGGCCGCGACACGTCCGCACTGCGTGCGATTCCGTGCGGTGGCTCTGCCGTGCCGAAGGCGTTGTCCGAGGGCTATCGCGAGCAGACGGGTCTGCCGATCCTGCAGGCCTGGGGAATGACCGAGACGTCGCCGATCGCAGCCGTTTGCACGCTGTCGGCTGCGGACCAGAAGTTGCCCCAGGACGAGCAGGCCGAATTGCGCACGACCGTCGGTCAGATTGCCTTCGGGGTCGACGCACGCGTCGTCGAGCCGGGTACGACGAATCCCGTCGCATGGGACGGCGAGACGAGTGGCGAGCTGCAGTGTCGCGGCAACTGGATTGCGGCCACGTATTACAACGATGAGCGCGCGCACGAGAGCTTCACGAAAGACGGCTGGTTGCGCACCGGTGACGTCGCCACGGTGGATGCACACGGCCGCATCCGCCTCGTCGATCGCACCAAGGACTTGATCAAGTCGGGCGGCGAGTGGATCTCGTCGGTGGAGATCGAAAATGAATTGATGGCACATCCCAAGATCAAGGAAGCAGCCGTCATCGGTGTGACGCACCCGAAGTGGTCTGAGCGACCTCTTGCATGCGTCGTGTTGAATCCCGGCGAGACGATGAGCAAGGAAGACGTCCTCGACCACGTGCGTGGATCGCTCGCCAAGTGGCAGGTGCCCGACGACGTCGTGTTCATCGACGAAGTGCCCAAGACGAGCGTGGGCAAATTCTCGAAAAAGACGTTGCGCGAGCGTTTCGCCGACTACGTCCTGCCGGAGAACTAGTTCAGTCGACCGGAATTGATCACGCGCGCGAGGAACTGTTGCGTGCGCTGATCCTGCGGATCGCCGAAGATCTGTTCTGGGTGTCCTGATTCGGCGATCGTGCCGTTGGCGAGGAAGCACACGCGATCGCTGATCTCGCGCGCAAAGCCCATCTCGTGGGTGGCGAGGAGGAGCGTGATTCCGCTGCCTTTCAACTCGCGCACGACGTCGAGGACTTCGCCGACGAGTTCTGGATCGAGCGCGGAGGTGATCTCGTCTAGGAGCAACACTTCGGGGTTGAGTGCAAGCGCACGCGCGATTGCCACGCGTTGCTGCTGGCCACCCGAGAGTCGATCGGGATAGGAATCGAACTTGTCGGCGAGACCGAATCGCGCAAGCAGCGTTCGCGCGGTCGACTCGGCTTCCTCGCGTGAGTTACCGAGCACCTCGGTGAGGGCAAGTGTCGTGTTGCGCAGCACACTCATGTGCGGGAACAGGTTGAAGCTCTGAAAGACGATGCCGACTCTTCGGCGGATCGGGTTGGCGTCCACTCCGACGCGGGTGATCTCAAGGTCATCCAGATGGATGGAACCGTCGTCGATCGTCTCGAGCAGATTGATGCAGCGCAAAAGAGTCGTCTTTCCCGAACCGCTCGCACCGATGAATGACACGACCTCGCCAGGTGCGACCGAGATGCTCAGTTGGTCAAGTACGCGGTTGGTGCCGAAGTGTTTGGTGACGTTTGCGAGGCGAAGCTTGTCGGTCATCGGACCCTCGAGCTTCCGGTGCGCTCACGTTCACGAGTGAGCAACCAGTCGGTAAGGCGGGTGAGCGGGATCGTGATCGCGAGGAACACGAGGGCGGCCCCAACGTACGGCGTGAAGTTGGCGAACTTCGACTTGTCGATCCCGGCCTGTCGCAGGATCTCGATCGGGCCGATGAGGCTGACCAACGCGACGTCTTTTTGCAGGCTGACCATGTCGTTCATAAGTGGCGGAACGACGCGGCGGATCGCCTGGGGGAGCACCACGTGGCGCATGGTTTGCGCACTCGACAGTCCGAGCGATCGTGCTGCTGCACGCTGGGACTCGTGCACGCTGTCGATGCCGGCGCGGAACACCTCGGCGACATACGCGCTGTAGGTGAGTCCGAGCGCGACCGATCCCCACAGCAGCGGCGAGTTCCATGGCCGTTCGAGTCCGATGCCCGGCACGCCGAAGCCGATTAGATAGATCCACAGGATCACCGGCACACCCCTCATCACGTCGGTGTAGGCGATCACGAATATGCGTAGTGGAAAGAGTGCCGGATTGCGGGTGTTGCGAGCGATGGCGAGGAGGAGTGCAACGGCGAGGATCGCCGGTGTCGTCCAGGCGAAGATCTTCACGTCCAACACGAACGCTTCGAGGAGCCGGGGCATTGAGTCGACGAGTCGTTCCCCGTCGAAGAAGCTCGCCTTCACGCGATCCCATCGCGGCATGCGCGGGATGAGGATGATCAGCAAAGCAACGACGCCGGCAGTGCTCAGCGCAGCGATTGCGGTGCTGCGTCGGCGCTGCCGGCGTTCGAACGCGAGGCGTTCAGCGTTGCGTTGCGTGGTTCTGCCTTATTCGGTGATGACCGGTGCAGTGATATTGTCCGAGAGCCACTGCTGCTCGATCGCATCAAGCGTGCCGATCTGGCGAATCTGGGCGAGTGCGGTGTTCACGCAGTCAACGAGTGGATTCTCGAGGTCGAAGACCATGCCGAATTCATCGGTCGTGCCTCCAACTTCTGCCGGGAACTGTCCGACGACCTTGGTGCCTTCGATCTCGACTGCGCTGATGTACAGCGCAGTTGGCAGGTCGACGACGATCGCATCGATCTGCTTGGCTTCGAGTGCGGCCTTGGCGGCTGCGTTGTCGTCATAGACGTACGGCTCGGTGGTCGGTTCGACAACGTTGGTCACGAAGTCGAGGCTCGTGGTGCCCGACTGCACGCCGAACTTCACGTCAGCCAATTCGGCGAGAGTCGTCATAGAGGCGACGGCCGAATCGGTGTAGGCGACGATTGCCTGGTTGGTGGTGTAGTACGAGTCGGAGAAGCTCACGGTCTCCTTGCGCTCGTCGGTGATTGAGTACTGCTGAAGGTTGAAGTCAAAGTTCTTTGCGCCCGGCTGGATCGCCTCATCGAAGGTGGTGCGCACCCACGTCACGTTCTCCTTGGCAAAGCCCATGGCCTCTGCGACCGCGTAGGCGACTGCGGCCTCGAAGCCCTCGCCGGACTCTGGCGCGTCGTTTTCAACCCACGGGGAGTAGGCAGGTGCGCCAGTGCCGACCGTGAGGATGCCTTCAGTCAGGGTCTGGCCGGCGGTGCACTCGTTGCCCCCGCCTTCGGTCACTTCTGGGGTTGCTTCGGAGCCTGAACTTGAGCCACCGCAGGCGGCGAGGCCGAGGCTGGCTGCTGCAACGAGACCGATGAGGGACTTACGCATGGTTTGTGCCTTTCATCTAGGGGTAACGGGACGATTCCCGAACGACGCCCCAACTCTAACTTGGGTCCGAGTCACACCGTATGCTTCTGATATGACGATTACTGGGGAAGAAAATCGCAGCATCATCGGCCGTGACGAGATCAACGACGTCGAGGCCATCCTGTCCACGCCAATGGTCGACCCGGACGAGGTCCTCCATGTCGTGAAGAACGAGGCCGATTCCATCTTCACGTGGGATTACTCGCTCGCGCGTCCGCAGCTGCGCAAGTTGTACGAAAAGGCCAAGGTCGGCCAGTGGAACGCCACGACCGACATTCCGTGGGAGACCGACGTCGACGTCGAGAAGTCGATTGCGGCGGATCAAGAGCTCCTCGGTAACGGCATCGACCCGTCGTGGTATGCCGGAACCAAGCTCGAAAAGTGGGGCGACAAGGAGTGGCTCGAATTCGGCATCCAGAGCCGCAAGTGGTCGCTGTCGCAATTCCTCCACGGCGAGCAGGGTGCGCTCATCTGCACCGCCA
>JALRJT010000131.1 GCA_023254985.1 Ilumatobacteraceae bacterium
ATCAAGTCGATCTTTGCGGCGATCCGAAAGAAGTATCCGAAATTGGAACTCGTGATCGCGTGGAATCAGCCGATGCTTAAGAGCGGAGATCAGTACGTCTTCGGACTGTCGACGACCAAGTCGTACATTCTGCTCGCGCCATGGTCGAAGAACGCCATCTCGACGTTTTCCAAAGAATTGAAGGACTACACGACGAACAAGAAAACCGTTGCCGTGCCGTCGGACTGGAAAGTCGATGCGACGCTCCTCAACAAGTTCGTCAAGGCTCGCCTGGACGAACTCAAGAAGTGACGTTGCGCTGACAGCACTTAGTTCGTGAGCGCGAACCCCTCATAGTGCTCAGCGGTTGCCTTGGCGACTCGTGATACATAGTCCGGGAATCCAGGAAGTGGCATGAAGACGCGAGGCTTGCCGGGGACGTTCGCGCCGAGATACCACGAGTTGCACATGGGAAAGAGCGTCATTGAAGCAACTCCATTGACGTGTTGGACCCATGACTCCTGAGCGGTCTCCGTCGCCTCGATCGCCGAGTGTCCGTGGGCGTCGAGGTGCAAGATCGTCGACGTGATCCATTCGACATGGTGCTGGATTGACACGAGGACATTCGTCAGCACCGACGGACTCCCCGGTCCGGTGATCATGAAGAAGTTCGGAAAACCATTCACGGTGAGTCCGAGATAATTGACGGGTCCAGCACCCCAGGCATCTCGGAGTGAGGTGCCATTCCTGCCGGTCACGCCGAGTTTGAGAAGTGATCCGGTCATGGCGTCAAAACCGGTGGCGAGGACGACGACGTCAACTTCGTGTTCCTTGCCATTGACCACGATGCCGTCTGGCGTGAATCGTTCGATCGGGTGTTCGGAAACATCGACCAGATCGACGTTTGGGCGATTGAACGTGTCGTAGTACCCGCTGTCGACGACGAGTCGCTTGCAGCCGATCACGGTCTCAGGCTGGAGGAGTCGCGCGGTGTTCGGGTTGCGGACGATTGAGGAGATCTTCTTGCGCACCCACGTAGCGATTCGATCGTTGGAGACCTTGTTGACCATCGAGTCGTTGAAACCACCGAGGAACAACAGGCCTCCTTTGGCCCACCGTTCGTTGAGAATGCGATCGAGTTCCTCGTCACTCACTTCACTTGCTGACCTGGTGCCCGTTGGTGTGTCGCCACCGAGTGCTGCGCGGGTGAGTGCGTTCTTGGCGCGGAACGTCGCATAGTCCGCCTTAATGCCGCGGACGTACTGCGGGTCGAGCGGTGCGTTGTGCGCGGGAATCGTGTACGAGGCGGTTCGTTGGAAGACGGTGAGGTGCTTGCACTGCTCGGCGATGATCGGGATCGCTTGGATGCCTGATGAACCCGTACCGATCACTGCAACGCGCCTTCCTGCGAAGTCCACTCCTTCGTGGGGCCATTCGCCGGTGTGCACGATCTTGCCCGTGAACGTGTCGTCACCTGGAAAGCGCGGACGGTTTGCCGACGAGAGGCAACCCACCGCTGAGACCACGAAACGGGACGTCGTGGTCGTTCCGTCGGCGAGCGTCGTCGTCCAGTGGTTCCGATCATCGTCGTAAGAAATGCTGATGACGAGCGCGTCGAAGTGGATGTCACGCTTCAGATCGAAGCGGTCGGCGACGTGTTCTGCGTATCGCAGGATCTCGGGTTGCGTCGCGTACTTCTCGGTCCACTCCCATTCCTGCTGGAGTTCCTCGGAAAATTGGTACGAATATTCGAGGCTCGGCACGTCGCATCGCGCGCCGGGGTATCGATTCCAATACCACGTCCCGCCGACACCACCGCCACGTTCGAAGACGACCGCAGAGAGTCCCGCCTGGCGACAGGAGTGCAGCATGTACATGCCAGCGAAGCCCGCTCCGACGATGACGACGTCCACGCGACCTTCCACCGTGCCATTGTTGCCGACACCGCGCTGGTCGGCAATCTGGGGTGGCGACGTGTCACTCCGTGTTCTAGCCTTCGCGTCGGGGGTGCAACACCATGTCGATCGTGGAGCATGAGTTCTCGTCGCTGTTACCGCGCGATGACTCGCACCCGTATCGCACCGGTGCCTGGCGACCACAGACCAAGGAATGGACGTCCACTTCTCCTCGGGTGATCGGGACGATTCCTACCGACATTCGCGGTGTGTACCTGCGCAATACGGAGAATCCACTCATTCCTGCGGCCGATCGATATCACCCATTCGATGGGGACGGAATGTTGCATTCGATCGCCTTCGACAACGGCGAAGTCGAATATCGCAATCGATTCGTGCGCACCAAGGGGCTCGCAGCAGAACTCGAGCACGGTGGCCCTCTGTGGTCGGGATTGGCGGAGTCGCCGAAGAGGGCGGTGCGCCAGGATGGCTGGGGTGCGCGCACGCGGATGAAAGATGCGTCCTCGACGGACGTCGTCGTGCATCGCGGGGTGGCGCTCACGAGTTTCTACCAATGTGGGGATCTCTATCGACTCGATCCGGTGACACTTGACGACCTCGGAACAGAATCGTGGAACGGAGCGTTTCCGCGCGAAGGTGCATCAGCACATACCAAGGTCGACGTGCGGACTGGGGAGCTGATGTTCTTCAACTACTCGACGACGTACCCCTACATGCACTACGGCGTCGTCTCTCCTGAGGGAGAACTCGTCACTTACATCGATGTCCCGCTTCCTGGCCCGCGTCTGCCACACGACATGGTGTTCACCGAGAACTTTTCGATCGTCAATGATTGCCCACTGTTCTGGGACCCCGACCTCCTCGAGCGTCAGGTGTATGCGAATG
>JALRJT010000168.1 GCA_023254985.1 Ilumatobacteraceae bacterium
GCGATCGAGGCGCCCATATCGGAGCCCACGAGCACTGTCGTGGCCGCGATGCGCAGACGGGAGCCCTCGCGGGAGATCACACGGCCCAGTTCCTCGACGATTCCCGTGAACACAAGACTTCACACTACTTATATGGTCCCGTGACGGGGTGGGGGTTTGCGGGCTGAAAGGGCGCCTGTCGCCGATAGGGTGAGGGGGTCCATCGGGGCCACACCTCCGATGTGATGCTTGGAGTCATCCGACTCGAGCGACCTCACTGGTCCCGCAGGACGCGGGCACACGAAAGGCATACCTATGGCAACTGCTCCAAAGAGCGAGACCATCGCCAAGCACCGCACCCATGCAACCGACACCGGTTCGCCTGAAGTGCAGATCGCATTGCTCACCGAGCGCATCAACAGCCTCACCGAGCACTTGAAGAGCCATGACAAGGACCACCACAGCCGTCGCGGACTGCTGATGATGGTCGGACGTCGTCGCCGCATGCTTGACTACGTCAAGGCCCGAGACATCGAGAAGTACCGAAAACTGATCGACGACCTCGGCCTGCGTCGCTAACGCAGCCCATAGGCAACACATAGACGAACAACCAGACACCGGTTGTCAGTCGCTGATAGCGCGGCACGCCACGGGGGCGTGAGGGTCGCGAGATTGCCGACTGGGAATCGGGGGGTTGTTCCCCACACTGGGCGATAAAACATCCACGGGATGCGCCCAGACGAAAGGACATAGACATGGCTGACGCCATTTCCGTATCGGCACCAATCTCTGGCACCGACAAAACACTCACCTTCGAAACCGGCAAGTTTGCACTGCAGTCGCAGGGCGCAGTCGTTGCCCGAATCGGCAAGACCCAGGTGCTCGCCACCGCGAACGCAGCCAAGGGCGTGCGCGACGGGATCGACTTCTTCCCACTCACCGTGGACGTCGAAGAGCGCGCTTATGCGGCAGGAAAGATCCCCGGATCGTTCTTCCGTCGCGAAGGTCGCCCGAGTCAGCAGGCGATCCTCACGTGCCGTCTCACCGACCGCCCGTTGCGTCCGGCGTTCCCCGACGGTTACCGCAACGAGACCCAGGTCGTCATCACCGTCATCGGTGCAGACCAAGTCAACCCACACGACGTGCTCTCGATCAACGCGGCATCTGCCTCGTTCATGATCTCGGGCATTCCATTCGACGGCCCGATCGGCGCCGTTCGCTTGGCATACAGCCAGGACGGCACCTGGATCGCGCACCCGACCTTCGAAGAGGGCGAGAACGCCACGTTCGAAATCGTCGTCGCTGGTCGCGAACTCGACAACGGCGATGTCGCCATCATGATGGTCGAGGCCGGTGGCACCGAGAAGTCCTTCGAGTTCTACGAAGGCGGTGCACCGAAGGTTGACGAATCCGTCATCGCGAGCGGACTCGATGCCTCCAAGGTGTGGATCAAGGAGTCGATCAAGCTGCAGCGTCAACTCGTCGCCAGCGTGATCGCCACCCGCGGTCCGATCGAGCCGCTCAAGTACACGCCAGTTCTTGACTACTCAGACGAACTGTTCACAGCCGTCGAGCGCGTGGCCACCGACAAGCTCCAGCCCGCGATTCGCATCGCGCTGAAGAGCGACCGCAACGCAGCGATCGACGCGGCAACCGCCGACACCCTCGTAGCCTTGGCCGAGGAATTCCCCGGCCAAGAGAAGGCGATCAAGGAAGCCGTTCGCTCGCTCACGAAGAAGCTCGTGCGCCAGCGCGTGATCGGTGAGGGAGTGCGCATCGACGGACGTGGTCCGGCCGATCTCCGCCCGATCTCTGCCGAGGTCGGCTTGATCTCGACCGCACACGGCACGGGACTCTTCCAGCGTGGAGAAACCCAGGTCTTGAATGTGCTCACGATGGCGATGCCGAAGATGAACCAGATGATCGACTCGATCACTCCGGAGACTTCCAAGCGGTACATGCACGACTACAACATGGCTCCGTGGGCCAACGGTGAAACCGGTCGCGTCGGCAGCCCGAAGCGCCGCGAGATCGGCCACGGTGCGCTCGCCGAGCGTGCGTTGTTCCCGGTCGTTCCCGACCAGGAGACCTTCGCCTACACGTTGCGTCTCGTGAGCGAGGTGTTGTCGTCGAACGGTTCCACCTCGATGGCTTCGGTGTGTGCATCGAGCTTGTCGCTGATGGACGCCGGCGTGCCGATCAAGGCACCGGTCGCGGGTATCGCGATGGGTCTCATCTATGAAGGCGGCAAGTACACCGCACTGACCGACATCCTCGGAGCCGAAGACGCCTTCGGTGACATGGACTTCAAGGTTGCGGGAACCGCAGATGCCGTCACGGCACTGCAGCTCGACACCAAGATCGATGGAATCCCGAGCGACGTGCTCGCCTCTGCGCTGCAGCAGGCCAAGGACGCCCGCTTGAAGATCCTCGGCGTGATGAACGCGACGATCGCAGCACCACGTGCAACGGTTGCCGAGAGCGCACCGAAGATCGTCACCTTCACCATCCCGCTCGACAAGGTCGGCGAGGTCATCGGACCGAAGGGCAAGGTCATCAACACGATCCAGCAGGAGACCGGCGCAGAGATCAACGTCTCCGACGACGGTGCAACCGGCATCATCACGATCGGTTCGCCCGACAACGCCAAGGTCGAAGACGCCAAGGCGCGCATCCTTGCCATCGTCGATCCGCCGACGCCGGAGCTCGGCGCCACCTACACCGGTCGCGTCGTCAACGTCGCGCAGTTCGGTGCATTCGTCAACATCCTCCCGGGTCGCGACGGCCTCGTGCACATCTCCAAGTTGGGCAATGGCCAGCGCGTCTCCAAGGTCGAAGACGTCCTCAACCTCGGTGACGAAGTCACCGTTCGCGTAGACGACATCGACGATCGCGGCAAGGTGAGCCTCTCGCTCATCGGCCCCGACGGTCAGCCGATGGCTGGCTCGGGTGGCGGCGGTGGCGGCGAGCGCCGTGACCGTGGTGATCGCGGCGGACGTGGTCGTGACGATCGCGGCGGACGCGGACGTGATGACCGTGGTGGACGTGGCGGTCGAGGCCGTGACGACCGTGGTGGCCGTGGCCGAGATGACCGCGGTGGACGTGGTCGTGACGATCGTGGTGGTCGAGACCGTCGTGATGATCGCCGTGATGATCGCCGCAGCGACCGACCATCGAACGACCGCGGCAGCGAGCCTGTTGCCGTCAGTTTCGAAGACGAGTTCAACGCCGACTTCAACGGCTAACGAATGATTCGCGTCGGCGTCGTCGGTGCAGCAGGGCGCATGGGCGCCACTGTGTGCGCCGCCGTCGCCGCCGAATCAGCATTGGAGCTTGTTGCAGCGGTCGACACCACGGGTGACGTCAC
>JALRJT010000011.1 GCA_023254985.1 Ilumatobacteraceae bacterium
CGGGCGATGATCAGTTCACCCGTCGTGTCGGCAAAGGACGCCCAGGCAGAGCACGCGGCAAAGGCCACGAGTCCGATTTGGATAGCGCCCTTCCTTCCGAAGCGATCACCGAGTCCGCCGAAAGCGAGCAGCAGACATGCAAAGACGAGGGCATACGAGTCGACGATCCACTGCAACCCGCTGGTTGAAGCACCGAGCTCTCGAGACAAGGTCGGCAACGCCACGTTGATGATCAGGTTGTCGACCACCACCATGAAGAGGCTGATGCAGAGGATGAGAAGGATCGTCCAGCGCCGCTGGTAGGTACGTTCGTCAGTCACTTGACAATGTCTAGTATCAAAACTTGATACTGTCAAGTACGTGCAGTCGCCCGACTCCCTCCAAGACACCGTCCTCCATGCGGCCGTCTCCATCGTCGCCACGTCAGGACCGGATGACGTCTCCCTCCGCGAAGTAGCCCGTGCAGCCGGGGTCAGCCATCAAGCCCCGTACCACCACTTCAAGGACCGCGAAGGTTTGTTTGCCGCCATTTCCGAGCAGGGCTTCACACTCCTTGCTGATTCATTACATATGGCGAAATCCCCAACTCGCGAAGCGCTTTTCGTCGCCTATGTGACGTTTGCGCTCCGGCATCCTGGGCACTTCCGGGTCATGTTCCGCAAGGACATCTGCAACCTTGAGCACTACCCCGCAGCACTGATGCAAGCAGATCGAGCATTTGGGGCCCTTGCGGACTTCGTTGCACGCGACCTCGACGAAACAGCGACCATCGATGAGATCCGCATGACTGCGACGTATATGTGGTCAGTTGCTCACGGACTTGCAACTCTCCTTCTCGACGGTCCGCTCGAGAAGAAGATTGGCGAAATCGCCGACGTTGATGAATTCGTCATGAACGTCGCCCGCCTCGCCACCCGCGCACTTCACTGAAGCCATAAACTCGCGCAATGCGCAACCTTCGATTGCTCGTCCTCGTCCCTCTTCTCATCACCGCATCTGCGTGCTCAAGTGATCAGCCCGCTGATTCAGCCGTCATCGGTTGCGACCTTGGTGGGGTCGTCGATGGACCGCTCCAGATCGCAACGACGGTCGCCCCGATCACGAGCATCGTTGCCAACATCGCAGGCAACACGACGACGGCCATCACCGGTATCGTCCCCGAAGGAACGAACTCTCACACGTTCGAGCCAAAGCCCAGTGACGCGGCCACGCTCGAAACTGCTGACGTGATCTTCATCAACGGACTCGTCCTAGAAGAACCGACGAAAGAACTCGCGCTTGCCAACCTCAAAGATGGTGCAACCATCTGTGAGCTCGGAACGGAGATCTTGCCTGAGTCCGCCTACATCTACGACTTCTCCTTCCCGCTCGAGGGCGGAAAACCAAACCCGCACCTGTGGACGAACCCACCAATGGCAAAGGAGTACGCGGCCATCGTTCGCGACGTGTTGGTCCGTCGCGATCCGAACAATGCCTCAACCTACGAGTCGAACTACGAAGCATTCGCGGCCAAGGTTGACGCACTGAAGAGCGCTGCAGGCCTCTAACCTGTCCGAGCAGCAGTGCCTGCTGCTCGCCTGTTTGCCTGTCGGCCCCCGCCGACAGGCATTTCCATCACTGGCATCCTCTCCCCGCCATGCGACATAATATCCACCGACAGAATTTCACTCGGCAGGATTGTGCATGCGTATCCCCAGGGTTTTCGAACCTCAGCCGCTTAGCGCCGGCGCCCGTATAGAACTCGGCGACACCAGTATTCAGCACGTTGTGCGCGCCCTGCGCATGAACGACGGCGACAGCATCTGCCTGTTTAATGGCGAAGGTCAGGAATGTCTCGCACGCCTGGTCGATGTCAGCAAACGCAGTGCCTGGGCTGAACTGGAACAACCGACCACGCCGGCAGTCGAATCCTCACTGCAGATCCACGTGGGACAAACACTGTCCCG
>JALRJT010000082.1 GCA_023254985.1 Ilumatobacteraceae bacterium
TGCGGGTGGAGGTTGACCGTGAAGCGGGCTGAGCTGGACGCCATCATCCGCGAGACGCTGCGCCAGCAGATGCCGGACGCGACGGAGCGCGAGATCGCGCTGCTGGCGGCGACCTGGGAGCAGCGCGCGATCGATGACGTAGGTAATGTCGCCGCGTTTCTGATGAGCGATCTGGCCAATGGCGTGACAGCTGAAATCACATACGTGGATGCCGGCTTTAGCAACGTGGTTGGTGGCATGGCCGAGATTGCCGAGTCGCACGACGCCGACGTTCGTGCAGTTGCGACGAGTGCCGTTCGCGAGGCGAGGAACCGTTCGGATTTCATCAAGCAGGTACGCAAGGCCACCGGTATCGAGATAGAGGTGGTCTCGGGGGTGGAAGAGGCACGCCTCATCCACCTCGGTGTGTTGAATGCCATCGGAATCCATGATCAAGCGATGTTCGTGTGCGATATCGGTGGCGGAAGTACAGAGGTGGTGGTTGGTATCGACGACGAGGTGCTGTTCGCGCGAAGTTTCAAACTCGGCGCGGTACGACTGACTGATCGATTCTTCTCCACTACCGCCCTTCACCCGAGTGCCATTCCGAGCTGTCGTTCGTTCATACGCTCGACGTTGTCGGTGGTGGCACCCGAGGTGCTGGAGCTCGGTTTCGAGGCGGTTGCGACGTCGTCCGGAACCGCGGAATCCATCGCCCGCATCATTCTGAAGTCGCGTGGCTCGTCCGAGCCCAAGAGCATGAACCGGTTCGAGTTCTCCGCTGACGAAGTTCGCTCGGTGGTTGCGGCGATGCAGAGCGCGCCGACCATAGGTGAACGCGTAGAGCGATTTGGTCTCGAGCCGAATCGTGCCGACATCATCCTCGCTGGTGCGCTCATTCTGGAGGGAATCGTGGATGTCTTCGGGCTCACGTCGTTGATGTTCTCCGACTACGCACTGCGGGAGGGTCTCCTCCTCGACACGCTTCGTCGCGAAGGCTTCATCGAAGCAGATGTGGAGCACGATGCCGCTCGACGAAGTGTCCAGCAACTTGCGGATCGATGCGACGATCGACCGGAACATTCCCAGCACGTTGCCGAGCTCGCCACCGGAATGTTCGACGAACTGGAGGACTCCCTCGATCTGCAGCCCGAGTGGCGCCGGTACCTCGACTTTGCGAGTCTCCTGGCGAACGTCGGTGTCGTGGTGTCGCATGCCAAGCATCACCTGCACTCCTACTACCTCATTCGAAACTCCGAATTGATGGGGCTCACCGATCGTGAGGTGGAGATCATCGCCCAGGTTGCCCGATACCACCGCAAGAGCGTTCCCAAGGCGGAGCACGCAGAGTTCTCCGCACTCTCCGGTTCCGACCAGCGCATCGTGCGGAGTCTGGCCGGAATTCTGCGAATTGCCATCGGACTGGACCGCACCTACGACGCGCGCGTCAAGTCAACTTCGATCAAGGTCACCGACAACGAGCTGGTGATCACCGCGAAACCTCGTGGAAAGAAGAACGACATCTCGCTGAACCTCTACGCAGCCAACGAACGCAAGGGTCTGCTTGCGGAGGTGAGCAAACGGAAGGTCAAACTCAACGAGGCGTGAGCCTCGACGCCTCAGGCTGGTGGTGTCGAGCCACCCTCTTGCTTCGGCTCCTTGTTGACCTCGGCGTTGCCCTCCGAGAGTCCCTTCTTCAATTCACCTTGGGCTCGACCCAGATTACGCGCGATTTTTGGCAACCGCGAGCCACCAAAAAGGACGACGACGAGGGCAATGATGATCCAAATTTCCGGTCCACCTGTCATACCAGCACCTTAGCAGTGACCGTGCAGGACCGACAGTGGTGAACGGTCGCCGCGTGGCGCAGCCGACGTTATGCGGTGATGGAACTGCGGTGAGCCTGGGCACGCTGACGTCGCAGGCGGCGGCGCTCGCGCTCGGAGAGCCCGCCCCAGATGCCGAATTTCTCACCGTTGGCGAGGGCGTACTCGAGACACTGTTGTCGCACTTCGCAACCTCGACAGACTTCCTTGGCCTCGCGGGTGGATGCGCCGCGCTCGGGAAAGAAGAGGTCGGGGTCGACCCCCAAGCAATTGGCCTGGTCCTGCCATGCGCGGTCGTCGCCTTCCGTCGCTTCGATTCGTTGATTCACTGAGTCCTTCTTCCTACCCCACCCAAATAACAGCCGTGTCATTCTGACAGATGCCGAGGTGGCAATGCAAGTCGGACGGTCCAGCCGACGAACGAAAGCGTCGAGCGATGCCCGGTACGACTAACTTGCTCGGCGTCGACCACCAGTGGCACGAAGTGATCGCTTGTGCTCCAGGAAGTCGACCAACACGTACTCACCGAGCGTTTCGGGTGTGGTGAAGAACGCCCGTCCTTTGTTGATGGCGGTGAGTTGCTCGATGAAGCTTCGAAGCGCTCCATCGGCATCGAGCATGAAGGTGTTGATACGTATGTCGTCCCTGGTGCATCGCATCACCTCGCGCAAGGTGGCTTCCACGGTCGAGTACGCCGGGGGGTAACTGAAGAACACTTCCCCATCCGGGCGAACGTGGGCCGTCGGTTCGCCGTCCGTGATCATGATGATCTGCTTGGTCCCTGATTGCCGAGCCAACATACGGCGAGCCAGGGCGAAACCGTGCTGCATGTTGGTGCCGTAGACGAAGTCCCACGAGACCTCGGGGAGTTGTTCATGGCGCAGCTCCCGAGCCGTCTCACTGAAGCCGACGAGACCCAAGTAGTCCCGAGGAAATTGGGACGAAATCAGGGAGTGCAGCGCCATCGCAACCTTCTTGGCCGGCAGGAAGTTGTCTCGCATGGGCATGGACAACGAGAGGTCGACCATCAAAACGGTCGAAGAACGGGTGAGCTGTTCGGTTTGGTCGATTTCGAAATCATCCGGCGAGAGGCGCAGCGGCAGCCCACCACCCTGCCGACGCAGCGTGTTTCTCAACGTGCGTTGCAAGTCCAGGTGGAACGGGTCGCCGTATTCGTACGGTTTGGTGTCGTGCGCCCGTTCATGCCCGGTGCCGACACGCTCGATCCGATGTTGGCCGAGTGTGTCGCGTTCCAGACGACCAAAGAGGTCGCTCAATGCCTGCTTGCCGATCGTTCGCAGTCCCCGCGGAGTGAGCTCCAATCGACCCTCCTTCTGGTCGACGAGTCCTGCTTGGCGAAGTGTTTCGGTGAGTCGCGCGAGCCGGTCCAACGACTCCGCCGTCTCGTCACCCAGGAGGTCTCGAACCTTGTCGAGATCCACCTCTTGCAGGGCGGACGGCGAACTGGCGTTCTGGAGAAACCGCTCGAGCCCCTCGAGGTCGCCCAGTTGCTGCATGCTTCGCAGGGCCTCCCCGAACGGCATCGGCTGTTCGCCCGTGAATTCCTGGGAGTCGCCCCACCCCATGTCGGGGAACATCGACTGCATGTTGGCACCAAGACGCTGCATCTGCTCACGCACCTCGTTGTCACCAAGCATCTGATCGGTGAGCTCCTGTAGTTCGGCACGTTGCTCGGGTGTCATCGAGTTGAGAACTGCTTGGGCCGCTGCCATTCGTTTGGCGATGAGCTCGAGGAGTTCATCGAGGGTGGTGGGATTCTCCGGGAAGA
>JALRJT010000145.1 GCA_023254985.1 Ilumatobacteraceae bacterium
TCGCTCGAGTACGAAGACCGCGGCGCCCTCACCCATGATGAAGCCGTCTCGCGTCGCGTCGAAGGGTTTGCTCACCAAGGTCGTCGACAGCGCGGTCATGTTCGCGAATCCGGCGAGTGCGGTGATGGTTGCGGCCGACTCTGCGCCACCCGTGACGACGGAATCGCATTGGCCCCAAGCAATCTGGCGTGCAGCAGCGCCGATGGCGTGAGTGGATGCGGCACAGGCGGTGCAGATGGTCTCGGCGGGTCCTTGGAGTCCGTAGCGCATCGAGATCGCAGCACCGGAGGCGTTCGACATCATCATCGGAACGAGGAAAGGCGACACCCGTCGCTCACCCTTTTCCACTCGGACGATGACTTGCTCTTCGAGGGTGCGCAGTCCGCCGATTCCCGTACCGAAGATCGTGCCGATACGCGCGGGGTCGTAGGGAAGCTTCCCTGACTGGGTCAGTGCTTCGTGTGCCGCGGCAAGTGCGAACTGCTCACACCGGTCGCTGCGTCGAGCATCCTTCGGCGAGTCGAAGTACGGGGATGGATCCCAGTCTGCGATCTCGATCGAACGACCACCACTGAATCCTGGACCGAGCAAACCCGACCAGAAGTTCTCCTTGCCGATTCCGCACGGCGCAACGACGCCGTAGCCGGTGATCGCGACGCGATGTCCAGCGCCCCGCATGTACGAAAGGTGCTACTTGACTTTGGAGGTGACGAGCGCGAAGGCCTTGCCGACCGTGTCGACGCCTTCGAGGTCGCTCTCGGGGACCTCGATGCCGAACTCTTCCTCGAGGGCCATGACCAGTTCGACGAGGTCGAGGCTGTCTGCGTCGAGGTCGTCACCGAAGCTTGCTTCCGGGGTGATCTTGGAGGCGTCGACGGAGAGGACGTCAACGGCGCACTTCTTGAATCGATCGAACAGTTCCTGGCTCACGGGATCTCCTTGGTGATGCGATGGTGTGCTTGCGACCAAGCACGACCCAATAGTAGTCGGGGTGGTGTGTTTGCTGCCGTTAGTGGCCCATCCCGAGCCCACCATCTACAGGAATCACGGCACCCGTGATGTATGCAGCAGATGGGCTGGCGAGGAAGGTGATGACATCGGCGATCTCGCTCGGTTGGGCCGTTCGCCCGAGCGGGACTGCGGCACGAAGCTCTTCCATGCGCTTGTCTCCGAGCACCGCGGTCATGTCGGTGTCGACCGGACCAGGTGCGACCACGTTCACACAGACGTTGCGCGAACCCAGTTCCCGTGCGAGGGAGCGTGCGAGTCCGATGAGGCCGGCTTTTGATGCCGAGTAATTGGCCTGGCCCGCCGATCCGAGCATGGCGACCACGCTCGACACGAGGATGATCCGACCGCTGCGCGCGCGGATCATGCCCTGGGCGGCCCGTTTGCACACTCGATATGCCGCAGTGAGGTTCGCATCCACCACGTCGGCGAAGTCCGACTCACTCATGCGCAAGAGCAATCCGTCTCGGGTGATCCCGGCGTTCGAGACGAGCACCCCGACTGGACCGAACTTTTCCTCGACGGCCGTGAACGCAGCATCCACGTCGCTTGCATTCGTCACATCGCATTTGACCGCGAAGAAGTCGTCTGGTGGGGGCGAGGAGTTGTACGTCACCGCGACGTTGTCGCCGAGAGCGGCGAATGCGCGGGCAGTGGCGAGCCCGATGCCTTTCGAGCCTCCCGTGACGAGAACGGTTCGTGGTGTGGACGTCATTGCGATGCTCCCTTCGACGACCAACGAATGATTGCGCTTGCCGCGGTCATTCCTGCACCGAATCCGACCATCAAGACGAGGTCTCCGTCGCGCAGCGATCGGCCACTCATGGCGCCATCCGTAGCGGCGTCGAACAGTGCAAGTGGGATGGATGCCGACGACGTGTTGCCCGTCTCGTGTAGGACGACCGCCGTTCGTTCGGCCGGAATGCCGAGACGATCACACGCTGCGTCGATGATGCGCGTGTTGGCCTGGTGTGGCACGACGAGCGCGATGTCGTCGGGGTTCACGCCGGCAATCGCGAGCGACTTCTGCGCGGAGTCGACCATGATGCGCACCGCGCGACGGAACACTTCCTTGCCGTCCATCTGGATGTTGCCACCGATCTCTGCATACAGGAGATCTTCGGCCGAGCCATCCGCATCGATGTCCCATGCAAGAAGGTGACCGGGGCCGTCGACGGCCTCCAAGACCGCGGCACCTGATCCGTCGGCGAAGAGCACGGCGGTGTTGCGGTCAGTCCAATCGGTGATTCGCGAGAGGGTGTCGGTGCCGACGAGGAGGACCTTTTGCGATCCGATCGCGATCAGGCCGTGGGCAACGGCGAGTGCGTAGACGAAGCCCGAGCAGGCCGCGTTGATGTCGAATGCGCCACACGTCAGACCGAGCTCGCGGGCGACTGCGGCGGAAGTAGCGGGTACTTGGCGGTCCGGTGTGGTGGTGGCAAGCACGAGGGCATCGATATCGGATGGTTGCAGCCCCGCCATCGTCATTGCCTTGCGTGCACTCTCGACACTGAGCGACATCGTCGACCCGCCCACGTGGCGTCGATGAATGCCGGTGCGCTCACGAATCCATTCGTCCGACGTCTCCATCGTCTTGGAGAGCTCGTCGTTGGTGATCACCTTGTCGGGAAGCGAGAGTCCCCAGCCGGTGAAGCGTGCACCGCGCGCAGTTGCGGGAACCTTCGGCATCGATCAAACCCTAATCGGTGGTGGCGTCGTCGTTATCGACTGCGTAACCACGCCACGGGTTGGTGTGGTGTGAGCCGTTCGCCATCGACTGCAATGAAACTCTGCAACATGCCTGCGAACGGGGAGCGCACCTCGGTCTCGCCGACATGACCAATCACCGTGCCGACATCGACGATGGTCTGGTTGGTTAGGTCGAATCGACGCGTGAACACCCCGGCACCCGGGGAAACGACGAGTCGTTCGACGGCGAAGAGGTGTTCACCCTCGTGTCGTGCCGTCTCGGGAATCGTGGCGGCGTGATCAAACGTGTCGAGCCAATCGATGAGCTTGTCAAGATCGTCGGGCGTGGCGACGCTGATGTGGCGCGAGTCCTCGATGGTTCTCTTGACCATTCCGGTGAGGACACCACCTGGTCCAAGTTCGATGAATCCGGTGATGCCAAGCTGCGACAACTCAAGCAGCACGTGTTTCCATCGCACGGGGCTGGAGAGCTGGGCTGACAGGAGAGACGACCACTCTTCGCCGGTCGCATGAGCGCGGGCATCAACGTTTGATACGACGGGCACTTCGGTGTCACGTGGTCGAGCTGCGGCGATTGCGTCCCGCAGTCGATCCCTGGCTGACGTCATATAGGGGGTGTGGAACGCGCCAGACACGGCGAGGGGCATGATGCGCTTTGCGCCAAGTTCTTTAGCGTGCTCGCCAGCCTTTGTGACGCCGTCTGGGGATCCTGCAATCACGACTTGTCCCGGGGCGTTGAAGTTCGCCACCCACACTTCGGTGTCAGCGCGACGACATGCAACTTCGACATCTTCATCGTCGAGTCCGAGGACCGCTGCCATCGTGCCGGGTGAGGCGAGTCCAGCGTCGTGCATCGCTGCTGATCGTTCGCTCACGAGGCGCACGCCGTCGTCGAATCCGAGCGCTCCAGTTGCGGTCAGAGCGGTGTATTCGCCGAGGCTGTGTCCCGCGCAGTAGGTCGGCTCGATACCCAGACGCTCCACGGCATCGAGCACCATGAGCGACGACACGAACGTGGTCAGCTGGGCGTTGCGGGTGTCCTTCAATTCGTCGGCATCGGCATCGAGGAGCAGTTGGCCCACGTCGCGTCCGGCGACTTCCGATGCTTCGGCGACGAGTTCCCAACTCTCGTGGTCCACCCACGGACGACCCATGCCAGGGCGCTGCGAGCCCTGCCCGGGAAAGGTAAATGCCAACATGACTTCCACAGCGTAGGTCTCTGATCGGGTCGGTACGATACATCGTTCGGCACGAGCCGAATTGGTCCGATACTCAGGCCCGAGTGGCGGAATGGCAGACGCGACGGACTCAAAATCCGTTGTTCGAAAGGGCGTGTGGGTTCAAGTCCCACCTCGGGCACCAGATGGATACTCCTACAGTGAACGACGTGTTCGGTTCGCGACTCATCGAGCGTCGCCTGCGAACCGTGTCCAAGTCGTTGTCTTCACTTCGCGCCGAGCTGGTTATCTGCGACGAGCAACTCGCACACTTTGAAGACGATGCAAACGACAAAGAGATTCGCGCCATGGTCTCCGAGACGGCAGCTGCGGCTCACGAACATCGCGATGCCGCGCGACATCTTGAATTCGTTCGCAAGCGGCGGGCTGAGCTCGTGGCAAACATCCGGGACCTTGAGGTTCGGCAGGATGAGTTGTTGGACGGACTGAGCCGAAAGTCCACACGGTGAGCTCTCCGGTCGTGCGCGTGGTCGTCGCCGAGGACGAGGCGATCATCCGTCTCGATCTCGTCGAGACGCTCGGCGAGGAGGGGTACGTCGTTGTCGCCGACACGGGTCGTGGAGATACCGCAGTCGAGCTCGTTCGTGAACACAAGCCTGACGTTGCGATCTTCGACATCAAGATGCCCGGGCTCGATGGTTTGGAAGCCGCTCGCATCGTCGCCGAAGAGCGAATCTGCCCGGTCGTGATGTTGACCGCATTCAGTCAGCGACAGGTGATCGAGCAGGCGCGCGACGCCGGAGCACTTGCATACCTCGTGAAGCCCTTCCAGAAGACCGACCTCGTCCCTGCGATCGAATTGGCCATCGGTCGATTCGCCGAGATGAAAGCGATCGCGGGCGAGCGCGATCACTTCGGTCAGCAACTGGAGCTGCGCAAGTTACTCGATCGTGCGAAGGGCATCCTCATCGACGAGCATCAGATGAGCGAACAAGACGCCTTCGACTTCATTCAGAAGACCGCAATGAGTCGCCGACTGAAGATGCAGCAGGTTGCTGAAGGCGTACTCGATCGCACCATCACGCCACTCGACTAGGCACTCCACACGATTATCGTGGTCGCAATGAGGCCACGATGAAGCTGCTCGCGCTCGATGGCAACTCACTGACGTACCGCGCGTTCTTTGCGCTGCCGACCGACATGGCCACGGCCTCTGGGCAGGTGACGAACGCGGTCTACGGGTTCTGTTCGATGCTCACGACGTTAATGAAGGACCAACGTCCGGATGGCGTGGTCGTCGTCTTCGATCGCAAGGAACCGACGTTTCGTCACGAGGCTGCTCCCGAATACAAAGCGCAGCGTGAGAAGCAGCCCGACATCTTGTATCAACAGCTCGACATCGTCCGCGAACTCCTCGACGCGCTTGGGGTTGCAACGTTGGACTACAAGGGCTTCGAAGGGGATGACCTGATTGCGACGATCGTCGATCGTTGTGAGCAGGACGGCACCGACATCGTGATCGTGACGGGGGATCGCGACAGTTATCAGTTGGTACATGACCCACACGTGCGCGTGCTCTACAACAAGCGCGGCGTAAGCGAATATGCGTTGTATGACGAAAAGGGCATCTTCGAGCGCACCGGCGTGACTCCCGCGCAATACGTCGACTATGCGGCACTGCGTGGCGACCCAAGCGACAACTTGGATGGTATGCCAGGGGTCGGTGAAAAGACCGCGGCCAAGTTGTTGAACCAGTACGGATCGCTACAGGCGATCATTGCGGCCGCCGGCGAGCAGACGACCAAACTGAAGGCTTCGATCATCGAGCACGCCGATCGTGTCGTGCGCAATGCCGAGTTGATGAAGCTGCGCAGGGACGTACCGATCGACGTCGACTACGCATCCTT
>JALRJT010000173.1 GCA_023254985.1 Ilumatobacteraceae bacterium
CAGTGTGATCGGCTCGAGTGATGACGCTGAATCCTCCGATGTGGGAAACCGGCAGACAGACGAGCCAATGCTCGTTTCCGGTGAGACCGAGGGCCTCCGCGGATGCATCGGCAGAGGCACGTAGCGTCTCGTGTGAGTGGACGACCCCTTTGGGTTCGCCCGTCGAGCCGCTGGTAGCGATCACCAGCGCTTCGCCAGCCCGCATCGTCACGCCGCTCTCGAGTTCGGTCGTGGACGATTCGTGGACTACCTGGGAAGCCCCGAATTCTTGAGCAAGTGCTACGCGTAGTTGCGGTGCAAGGCGCTGGTCGAGGGGGAGCACCGCGTCTCCGTCGGCCCAGATTCGTGAAACTTGGTTGACGAACTCTTGCGACGGTGGGAGGTCGATGGCAATCAGCCGATGCACGAATACAGGCTATGGCACTCCGCCGTGCGACACTGAAGGGGTGACGTCGTCGCTCAAGGTATGGATCGCAGGTTCACGCCCGAAGACACTTCCAGCGGCAATCGTGCCAGTTGCGGTCGGCTATGCCTTGGTGGTTGCTCGTCACAGTGACGATCTGCCCAACGTCGTCAATGCGTTACTCGCACTCGTCGTCAGTCTCGCATTGCAGGTCGGCGTGAATTTCGCCAATGACTATTCAGATGGAGTGAAGGGAACCGATGCCCGTCGGGTCGGACCACTTCGTCTTGTCGGATCAGGGCTCGTTGCGCCAGCCCGCGTGAAACGTGCCGCGTATGTGTCGCTTCTCGTCGCGGCGTGCGCGGGGCTTGGTATCGCAGCGACGACGTCGTGGTGGTTGATCTTGGTGGGTCTGGCGTCAATCGTGGCGGCGTGGACGTATACCGGAGGGCCGAATCCGTACGGATATCTCGGTTTCGGCGAGATCTTCGTCTTTGTCTTCTTTGGGGTCGTGGCGACGATCGGCACCACCTTCGCGGTGAGTGAGCGAATCGAATCGTTGGACGTGATCGCATCGTGCGTGGTCGGGGCGCTTGCCGTTGCGTTGCTGATCGTCAACAATTTGCGGGACATTCCAACCGATGCCCAGTCGGGGAAGAAGACCTTGGCGGTGCGACTCGGCGACACCCGCACGCGCTTGCTGTATTGCCTCGTCTTGCTGTTAGCCGTGTTGGGCATAGTCGTCGTTGCTCTGACGTTCTCGTGGGCGAGTATCGGGCTTGTCGGATTCGTGTTTGCCGTCAGGCCAGTGGCGAGTGTGCTTCGTGGAGCACGTGGGGCCGAACTAATACCGGTGCTTGGCGCGACTGCGCGCGTGCAGCTCTTCGTCGGGATGCTGTTTGCTTTCGGGGTCGTCGCGTCCTAAGACGAAACTCGGCGGGCTACGAAGTCCTCGAGCGCGGCGATGAACGCCTCCGGCTGATCCAGGTGGACTGCGTGCCCAGCATTCGTAACGACGATGAATTCACTCCCACGGATTTGATCGTTGAGGCGTTTGCCGATCTCGCGGAATTTTGAGTCCCGCTCACCAACAACGATGAGCGTCGGGATGGTGATTTCTGATAACTCGCCCCAGTAGGACGGCTGGACACCGGTTCCGCACTTGCGCAGGCTTTGGGAGAGTGCACGTGGCGAGTTGGAGAGTCGACCAGCGAGGTCCTCCGGTGCGATGTTCGTGCCACTGAACATTGGCTGGGCCGTCCACTCGTCGAGAAACGCCGAAGTACCGATTGACTCGATGTGATCTGCAAGTCGCTCGTCGGTCTGACGTCGCCCTCGACGTTCTTCGTCGCTCTCGATGCCTGCGGTTGAACTCAAGAGGACGAGCGCTCGAAGTTGTGAGGAGCCGTGGAGGGTGGCCGCGAGGGCGAGGCGCCCACCCATGCTGTATCCGATGAGGACGGAATTGGTCGCGGTTTGACTGACGAGGTCGGCGGCATCAGCGAATCCGATGTCGAGAGACTGGGCTTCGCCGTGGTGCGGGGCGTCAAGAAGGACACATCGATGGTGTACAGCCATCGTCGTGGCGATGGGGAGCCATGAGATCTTTGTTTGTGTGAAGCCGTGAACGAAGGTGAGTATTGGTTCGCCTGCTCCGATGTCGAGCCGCGGGAGAATCGTCATTGTGGTGTCAACATCCTTCGAAGGACTCGTTCGAACATCTCCGAATCTTGCGCGCCGGGAATCGACCAGCGATCATCGATGATGAACGTCGGCACGGCGGTGATGCCGTTTTCGGCTGCGATGGCGAGCCATTCGGCGACATCGTGGTGAAATGCGTCCGACTGGAGCATCGCGACCACGTCAGAGGGTTCGCATTCCACGACCGATGCGCATTCGGCCAGTACCTCGTGGTCGGCGATGTTGCGACCGTCCGTGAAGTAGGCCTTCATGATTGCTTCATTGACTTGCATCTGTGCGGATGCGCCGCGAGTTGACTCGACATAGGCGAGCACGCGGTGGGCGTTCAGAGTGTTCGCTCGTAGCGCTGCATCCATGTTGAATTCGATCCCGTCCTGGGCGGCGACTTCGGTCACGTGCCGCAGGATGGCCTCGGCCTTTTCAGAACCGCCGAACTTCTTGGCATACGCGATCGCCACGGGAGCGCTCTCATCTACTGGCGCAGTGGGATCGAGTTGGAATGGCCTGACGACAACCTCGAGGTCTGTAGCAAGACCGTCGGCCTGTAAGCGCTCAACTGCACGTTCGAATCGACGTTTTCCAATAAAACACCACGGACAGACGAGATCGGAGAAGATTTCGACCTTCACAGATGCCACGATAGAGGGGATGGTTACCGAGCACTCGGATGGAGCGACGTTTAGTGCGACGCTCGTGGACGAATGGATCTCCCTCGGCCTCAAGCACGCCGTCATTGCTCCTGGGTCTCGGAGTACTCCACTGGCCGTCGCCCTTGCCACACGATACGAGATCGACGTACACGTGTTCCACGACGAACGTTCGGCAGCATTCTGTGCGCTCGGTATCGGCGTCTCAACAGGGGTTCCCGCGGTCGTGCTGTGCACCTCCGGCACGGCGGCGACACATTTTCACGGAGCCGTCGTGGAAGCTGGCCTGTCACTCGTTCCGATGATTGTCTGTACCGCCGATCGACCACCCGAATTGCACGGTGTTGGGGCTCCACAGACCATCGACCAGCAGCATCTTTACGGGTCGGCAGTTCGTGTCTTCATCGACGTTCACCCGCAAGGGGAAAGTGATGCACCAACGTGGCGCGGACTCGCGCAACGCGCCTGGCGTACTGCGAGTAAAGCGAACAATCCCGGACCAGTTCATCTCAATCTCGGATTCCGTGAACCGCTCGTCGGAGTCGCCCGTGAACTAGCACCGAATGAATCGAACTTGCCGAGTGAAGACGTCGTCGTGAGGGTTGATCCTTCATTGGTCGAACTCCTGTCGAGTCCAAGAGGAATCGTCATCGCCGGTGAAGGGATCGCCGACTTCGACATCGTGAGTGAGTGGCTCGGAAAACTGGGCTGGCCAATCCTCGCCGATCCTCGGAGTGGCTTGCGGGTGACGGAGGAGCGACTTGCGGGTCCACCAATCATCTCTGCAGCTGATCCGATTCTGCGTTCGTCGGTGATGCAGGAGCGCCTACGACCTGAAGTGATCCTGCGAATCGGGGAACCTCCTGTGTCCAAGGTGGTCAACGCTTGGTTGGCGAACTCGAAGGCTACCTATGTGGCACTTTCTCGTCGACAGACGATTACAGATCCTGATCGTTGTGTCACTCACTCGGCGAGTGGTCCTATCGAGACGATTCTTGTTGCACTTGGTGATGTGACAGGTTCTCCAGCCGATGAATGGTTATCTGAGTGGGCCTCGGCGGAAGTGATTGCGCGCGACGTGATCGATCGGGCCATGGTCGATGCACCACTACATGAAGCCAAAGTCGCACACTTGCTGATCGATCAACTTGGCGACGATACAGCCTTGGTGGTTTCTTCCAGCATGCCGGTTCGCGACGTCGAGTGGTTCTCGGGACGCCGTGACGATTTGCGCGTCTTGTCGAATCGAGGTGCCAATGGCATCGACGGGGTGGTCGCCACCTCGATCGGGGTCGCACTTGGCTCTCGCGAACCAGTGACGACCTTGATCGGTGATGTCGCGTTCGTTCACGATTCTTCGTCGCTCGTCAACATCGTCGACCATGCGGTGGACCTGCACCTCGTGCTCATCGACAATCGCGGTGGAGGGATCTTCTCCTTCCTCCCTCAGGCCTCGGCGTTGGAGCATGATCAATTTGAGAAGCTGTTCGGCACGACTCACTCAACGGACTTCGAGGCCCTGTGCAAAGCGCATGGGATCGAGTATCACGCCGTGACGACAGAGGAACAGCTGGTGGAGGTGTCCCTGCGCGACGGCGTGAGGCTCTCCCACGTGCGCACAGACCGTGCAGAAAACGTCGAGCTGCATCGGGTGTTGAACGAAGCGGTCGTAGCCGCCTTGGAGAGCGCGTTTTCTACGGGCGGATGATGGCGGCAAGCATCGCCTGAAACTTGGCTTGTGTCTCAGCGAGCTCCGCATTCGGCTCGCTGTCGGCAACGATGCCACCACCGGCGAAGAGTCGGGCGGTGCGCCGGTCGGCGCTCAGCTCAGCACAGCGAATGGTGACTGCAAACGCGCCGTCGCCTTGCGTGTCGAACCAGCCGATCGCACCGCCGTAGCGACCTCGGTCGAGACCCTCGTGTCGAGCAATGAGCGCGAGTGCTTCGTCACGTGGAAAGCCGCCAAGTGCTGGTGTGGGTGACAGCATGTATGCAGCCTCGAGAACGTGGAGCCGTGGACTCGACAAAGCACCCTGAAGGCGCGTACCGAGATGTTGCACGTTGGCAACCTTGACAACCGTCGGCTCCGGTTCCCAGTCGAGATAGGAGCAGTGGGGAAGAAGCGTGTCATGCACCATGTCAATCACGACTCGGTGCTCGATCTGGTTCTTTGCACTTGCGAGGAGATCTGCTGCGAGTGCTTCATCCGTCGCAGGGTCGCCCGTGCGGGGAGTGGTTCCTGCGAGCGGGTGGCTGAAGATCTCTGCACCTCTGATCTCGACGAGAAGCTCCGGGGATGCTCCAATCAGTCCGTCATAGCTGTAGCGATAGCTCGATCCGAACGACGCCTTGAGGCGCAGAAGGAGTCCATGGACATCGATCGGATCCGTAGCTTCGACGAGCACGTCACGGGCAATGACTGCCTTGGTGATTTCACCTCGACGCACCGCATCACGGATCTCGGCGACGGCAGAAAGATATTGATCGACAGCGACGCCGGGCTTGATGCGATAGGAATTCGACGAGGTTGGCGCCCGTTCGGCAGGGGCGAGGTCCGGGGTGGTTCCTTCGACCATTCCGAACCACGCGTGCCCATCGTGGGTCTTTGAGATCCACTGCTGTGGAAGGACGAAATCTCCCGTCAAGGATCGATCGAACGGGAGTGCTCCGATCAGGAACGGAAGCGCGCCATGTTCGTCTCGTGGGCCATCAATGTCGAGTGATTCCAGCAACGTACGTGCATCGCTTGATGAAACGCGCGCAGCGATGCCTCTGCCTGCCACGCCAACACCGTCGCGAACAAACAGTTGACCGTTCGAACCACAAAAGTCGTTGAGGTCGAGTGTCGCGTCTGTGAAGTCCTTCAGCGGACGAACGACGATCTTCAATTCGACCTCGTGGCATGCAACAGCTGCGTGAGTCCGCCGCTGAGTTGGCGGTGGACGACGTGTTCGAAGCCGGCTTGTTCGAGCAAGGCAACGAGTTTGGCTGGCTCGGGAAGGTAGGCGACGCTCTTGGGGAGATATCGATAGGCGGCGCGGTCGGACAAGAGGCCGCCGATGAGTGGAACAATCTTGCCGAAGTAGATGCCGTTGCCGAAGCGGATGAGTGAGTTGTGTGGCACGCCGACATCGAGGAGGCTGATGCGACCGTTTGGCCGTACGACACGGTGCAACTCGGTGAAGAAGGCACCAAGATCGACGAGATTGCGCAAGGCGAACCCGCACGTGACTCCATCGACACTGTGGTCGGGTACGGGAAGCTGGAG
>JALRJT010000059.1 GCA_023254985.1 Ilumatobacteraceae bacterium
TGGTGGTCGACGATCTTCCCGGCTGGAGCGATCGCAACTCTTGCCATCGGCATCAACTTGATCGCTGACGGCGTCACGGAGGCATTCGAGCTGTGAGCACGCAACCCGCCTTGGAACTTCGCGACCTTCGCGTCGCCTACCGCGTGCGCGGAATCGATCGTGAGGTGCTCCGTGGCATCTCGCTATCGATCCAGCCGGGTGAGGCCTATGGTCTCGTCGGCGAGTCAGGTTGCGGCAAATCGACGGCCGCATTCGCGGCGATGCGCTACCTCCCGCGTAACGGTTCGATCACCGGCGGCAGCATCCATTTCGAGGGCCAGGACATCACATCCATCGGAGACGATGAGATCCGCGAGTTGCGCACAAACGCGATCTCGATGGTGTACCAGAACCCAATTGCCGCGTTGAACCCGACGATCCGCGTAGGCAAGCAGGTCGCCGAAGTCTTCGAACTCCTCGGCAAACCTTCTGACGAGGCCCACGATCTTTCCCTTGCCGCACTGAAGCGCGTGCAGATCGCCGACGCGGAGGCCGTGCTCGAGCGCTATCCGCACCAACTCTCCGGCGGAATGGCCCAGCGCGTCATCATCGCGATGGCGCTTGCCTCCAACCCACGCCTCCTCGTACTCGACGAACCAACAACGGGGCTCGATGCGACCGTCGAGGCAGAAGTGCTCGACCTCGTGCGCGAATTGCGCGCCGAAACCGGCACGGCCGTCCTCTTCATCAGCCACAACCTCGGCGTGATTCGCACCATGTGCGACCGCGTCGGCGTGCTCTATGCGGGTGCACTCGTCGAAGAAGGCCCGACCGACGAGGTGCTGCACAAGCCGAACCACCCGTACACCGTGGGCTTGCTGCGCTGCATCCCGCGAGGTGGTTTGCATAAGCAAACCGATCGTCTCGACACAATTCCTGGCACACCCCCTCCACTCGGCGCGACACTCCCCGGCTGCGTCTTCGTCGATCGTTGCGCAATCGCCAAGGACACCTGTCGCACGACGCCACCGAACTTTGTCGAACTCGCCAATGGCCATCGCGCACGCTGCGCTTTCCACGAACAAGCCGCCTCCATGCCACGAGCAGTCGACGGCACGCGCTCGAGCGGAATTGGCAATTCGGCTTCATCGTCGAGCGAGTTGTTGAACATCTCCAAATTGTCGAAGACGTTTGCCCAGGACTCGGGCGACGTGCGCGTGCTCACCGAAGTGTCGCTGTCATTGCGCAAGGGTGAGACGCTCGGCCTCGTGGGTGAATCGGGTTCGGGCAAGACCACGCTCGCCAAGAACCTCCTGGGTATCACCCAGCCCGATGCGGGTTCGGTCATCACCCTCGACGGCAAGACCCTCGGCGCGACGCTTCGTGATCGCAGCGCGAGCGAAGTTGGTGCAGTGCAGATCGTGTTCCAGAATCCGGACTCCGCACTCAATCGACGACACACCGTCATGCGCATCGTGGCACGCGCGATCGAAAAGCTCGCCGGCAAGTCGCGTGACGAGGCCGAAGATACCGCACAGGTATTGCTCAACGACATGAGCGTCGACCCGATCCTGCATAGCGTGAAGCCAACGCAGCTCTCCGGTGGATTAAAACAGCGCGTCGCGATTGCGCGCTCGTTTGCTGGCAGGCCTCAGCTCGTCGTGTGCGACGAGCCAACGTCTGCACTCGACGTCTCGGTGCAGGCCAATATCTTGAACCTGCTCGTCGATCTCCAGAACAAGGAGAACGTGAGCTACGTGTTCATCTCGCACGACCTCGGCGTGGTGCGCTACATCTCCGACCGCATCGCCGTGCTGTATCTCGGCCGCATCATGGAGCTCGGCTCGGCCGAGACCGTGTTCAACGGACCCCACCACCCGTACACCGAGGCCCTCGTCTCGAGCGTTCCCGCTATCGACGGCTCGCAGCGCGTGCGCGTGCGCCTTGGCGGCGAGGTCCCGAGCCCGGCAAACCCTCCACAGGGTTGTGTGCTCAACCCGCGCTGCCCGCGGATGGCCGGAAGCGGCGTCGAACACCTCTGCACGAGTGTCGAACCCGACCTTGTCGAGGCCGAGCCGGGGCACTTCCTGCGCTGCCACATCCCACTCGCTCAGTTGCGCCAAATCCAAGACAAATAAGGCTTTCTGACCAGTTGGTCAGTTAGTGGGCGTGTGTCCGTTCGCTTGACGAATCCCGGCAACAGGCATACGCTGACACACAACAAACTCATCGCAACACAGTGATGAAGAGGGGGAAAAGAATGAACAAGCAACTGGGTTCTTCCCGCATTGGGAAGCGTCTAGCCGTAGCCCTCGGTGTCGCACTCGCGGCGTCGACGGTCGCAGTCCCGAGCAGCGGTGCTGCCCAGGTCTCGGCTAGCGCAAAGAACGACCTGACGATCATGATCAACGAGCCGGACGCCGGCTGGTGCAATCAGGACTCGCCAGGTATCGACCAGGTCGCAGCAAAGAACTCCGTTCTTGAAACGCTGACCATCCAGAACGACAAGGGCAAGATCGTGCCCTACCTCGCCGAGGCATTCTCTTCGAGCGCAGACTTCAAGCAGTGGACCGTCAAGCTCCGCAAGGGCGTGAAGTTCCACGACGGTGAAGAATTGACGTCGAAGACGATCGAAACCAACATGCTCGCCAACCTCGGTTTGATCAGGGCGTTCACTGGCAGGGGCCAGGCTGGTTCGCTCCCGGCAATTGCATGGCTCGACATGGCTGGAATCAACGCAGCGCTCAACCCGCGCACTCGCGTGCCAGCCGACTCATCGGCTGTGATCGCAGGCAAGTGGGCTGCGTTCTTCAAGAAAGTCGACGACTACACGGTCCAGTTCAACTTGGCCACACCGCGTCCGAACTTCCCGTACAACCTGTGGAGCGTCGGTCGCCAGACGGTCATGTCGTCGGCTTCGCTCCTCAGCCCAAGTTGTGGAACCACGGTGGCTGCCGGTACCGGCCCATTCATGGTCAAGTCGAAGGGCACCGACCCGAACACCACCGTGTTGGTCGCGAACCCGAACTACTGGCGCAAAGCCAAGGACGGCTCCAAGCTTCCCAAGGCGAGCACGGTGACGTTCAAGTACGTCGGAGACGCTGCACAGCGTGCAAACGCAGTACGTACTGGCCAGGCCGACATCGCAACTTTCGGCGCAACCTCGGGCACTCAGATCAATGAGTTGAAGAAGCTCAAGGGCAAAGTGACCGTCTTCCAGGGACCGCGCGACATCTCGTGGAACTTCCACTTGAACTCGACGCAGTTGCCCTTCGCCAAGAAGAGCGCACGTCTCGCCTTCGCCCACGCCATCAACACCAAGGCCTTCACGACCTTGATGACGAAGGGCAACGGCACTGCGTCGTTCGCAATTGCTCCGACGATGCACCCGTTCTACAACAAGGGTTTGTCGCCGTCGTACAACGTGGCAAAGGCCAAGGAGTATGCAGCTCAGTACAAGTCTGAGACCGGTCAGGACATGAAGGTCGTCCTTCCCGTGAACCAGACCACTGAGTCCACGAAGGCCAACCAGGCCATCTGCAACATGCTCGGCGCGGCAGGCATTGCTTGCTCGCTCATGCCGCCGGTGACCTCCACGCAGTTGATTCTGCGCGGATTCGCACTGCAGCAGCAGGCCTCCTGGTTCAACGTGAACTCGGGCTCATACGCAGACTTCGGTCTGTTGTTCGTCACCAACACCAACCTCGAACTCTCGGGCTTCGGATTCACCGATCCAACCCTGACCAAGTGCTTCGAGGATGCGCGTGCAGTAGCTACCAAAGCTGCATTCAAGCCGTGCGTGACGAAGGTTTCGCAAGAGGCCTACCAGGTTCCGACGTACAACGAAGGCGGAACACTCGTCTGGAATAACAAGGTCAAGGGAATCGGCTCAACGCCGCTCCCCGGTGGCGCACTCCGCCCGGTCATTTCGGGTTCGGGATTCGACATCGCATCAACCACCAAGGGCTGATGACCACATCCGCATAAGCGGATGACAAGTCGCACAAAGGTGCGGTGGGAAACCACCGCACCTTTGTCGTTTCTGGATTTGTAATCGTGCCGTCCAAGCACAAGAATGTGGATCGTGGGGAAATTCGGGGGAATTGCCAAACAAATCGGCCGTGCCGTACTCGTGCTCCTCCTCGTCACCTTTGGCATCACGGTCATCGTGCGGCTCCTGCCTGGTGATCCCGTCACGTCACTCCTTCCATTCGGCACGCCCGAGCAACACGACGTCCTACGCAAGGAACTTGGCTTGGATGTCAATATTTTCCAGGACTACTGGACGTGGTTGAAGGACTTCGTCCGCGGAGACTTCGGACAGACCTACACCTCCGTCGCTGACGGTGGGGTTGCTGTCAGAGACCAGATCGGTCTCACGCTTCCCCGAACGCTGTTCCTCATGCTCTACACGACGGTGTTTTCGCTCATCGTGTCGATTCCGCTCGGGATCTTCCTTGCATACAAGGCCGACACGCGTACCGACAAGTCGATCAGCAACACACTGTTCGCGTTTGCCTCAATTCCGAACTTCGCCGTAGGTCTCGCACTCGCCTACATCCTCGGTGTGCAGCTCGAGCTCGTCAATCCAGTGGGTTACGTGCCGCTCACGGAGAGCGTTGGCGAGCACTTCAAGTCGATGGTTATGCCGGTGCTCGCACTGTCAATCGGACTCATCTCCACGTTCACTCGACTGCTCCGCGTCGACACGATCGCCACCCTGAAAGAGGACTTCGTCACCATGGCGTCGTCGAAGGGCCTGTCGAACCAGTGGATCCTCTGGCGCCACGTCCTTCGCCCCTCCTCGCTCACCCTGCTCACCTCAGCGGCGCTCAACATGGGTGCCCTGATCGGCGGTGCCGTTGTCGTCGAGTCGGTCTTTGCCTTCGATGGCCTTGGCACATTGATCGCCCAGTCGATTTACTACCGCCAGTACCTCGCGATTCAGTCGCTGATCGCCCTGGTTGCCGTCGCCTACATCGTGTTCAACGTGATCGTCGACATTCTGTATGGCGTTATCGATCCTCGCGTGAGGAGCCACCGTGGAGCGTGACCGTAAGCCGATCGGCTTCTATCTCTCGACTGCATGGTTGGGACTCTGTGCGTTTCTGAGCGCCTTCGGCGACAACTTGCCGATCACCGACTGGAAGGCGAACGATTTTGAGCGCGCGGGTGCGGGACTCTTCTCTCCTGGCCACATCCTCGGTGCCGACTTCGACGGAGTTGACATGTTGGCTGCAGTCATCCACGGAACCAGATGGTCGATCGTCATCTCATTCGTGTCGGTGTTCGTAGCCTCCATCTTGGGCGGTGCGCTTGGTATCGTCGCGGCCTACTGGCGTGGCTGGCTGGACTCGGTGATCACGATGTATTTCAACGTGACGTTGTCGGTCCCGACCCTGATTCTCACCCTCGCCATGGTCGCGGTGTTCGCAAGCCCAGACCCGTTCAACCCGCAGGCTGCAATGCCCCGCATCCTGGTGCTGATTATCTCGATCACCTTCGTGTTGATTCCGATCCTCGGGCGCATTGCTCGCTCGGCGGCACTGTCCTGGACCGGCCGTGAATTCGTCATGGTGGCCGAGTCCGTCGGAATGAAGCGCCGCCAGATCCTGTGGTCACATATCGTGCCAAACGTCGTCCCGTCGATGATGTCAGTGGGGTTCCTCGCCGCGGGTGTCGTCATCGTCGTCGAGGGTGGACTCGCCATCCTCGGTGTCGGCACCGACCCAGGTCAGTCATGGGGTTCGATGCTCGCCAAGAATCGTGGTGACATCAGCATCGTGCCGCACACCACGCTCGTGCCCGCGGCCGCGATTGCCCTCACCGTGATGGCACTCAACTACTTCGGTGACTACTTCCGTGCCCGAATCGATGGACGAGAGTCGCGCATATGAGCAACATGTTCGAAATCGAAAACCTTCGCATCGCGTTCAATACCAAGCGCGGGGAACTCAATGCCGTGCGTGGCGTGACGCTGTCGATCGCCAAGGGCGAGAGCGTTGGCATCGTCGGCGAGTCTGGGTCGGGAAAGACCGTGATGTCCCGCGCGTCGATGGGACTGTTGCGTGGGCGTCGCGTCAAGCGCGAGGGTAGCGTGAAGTTGAACGGCATCGAACTCCTCACCATGACCGCAAAGGAGATCCGCGAGCTGTGGGGCAAGCAGATCGCCATGGTGTTCCAGGATCCGATGACCGCGCTCAATCCGGTGCGCCGAGTCGGACCGCAGATGGCCGAAGCGCTCGTGAAGCGCATGGGTATGAGCAAGGACGCAGCCAATGCGCGCGTCCTCGAGCTCCTCGCACTCGTGCGACTCCCCGAACCCGAAAAGCAGGTCGTCAAATATCCACATCAGTTGTCGGGCGGCATGCGCCAGCGAGTGATGATCGCGATGGCGATCGCCTGCGAACCAGAGATCTTGTTCGCCGACGAGCCGACGACCGCACTCGACGTGACCGTGCAGGCCCAGGTGCTCGAGTTGATGGGCGATCTTCGCCAGCGTCTCGGCATGGCGATGGTCATCATCACGCACGACCTCGGCGTCGTGGCCACCCACACCGACAAGATTGCCGTGATGTACGGCGGTGAGGTCGTCGAGATCGCCCCGACCAAGGAACTGTTCGCCAACATGCGCCATCCGTACACCGAGGCGCTGATGAAGTCGATCCCGCGTCTCGATCGCGCACCAGGCGAACGCATGCCTGCCATCGCCGGAACGCCGCCCGATCCCGTCGCCGAACGAGTCGGCTGCGCCTTCGCTCCTCGTTGCGCGTACGCCACGGACAAGTGCCACACAGAGCATCCGGAACTCACCGATGCGGGTAACGGTCACGCTTATCGATGCTTCTTCCCACTGGGGGCAAAGTAACCATGGCCGGCACCGGAAAAGCTCACCTTCGCTCCACCGAGAACGCCGTCTTGCGCGTCGAGGACTTCATCATCGAATACCCTGGCCGCG
>JALRJT010000078.1 GCA_023254985.1 Ilumatobacteraceae bacterium
CGGTGGTCAGGTCATCAGCGAAGAAGTCGGTCTCAAGTTGGAGAACGTCTCCCTCGACCTGCTCGGCCGTGCCAAGCGCGTCATCATCAACAAGGACAACACCACGATCGTGGACGGCGCGGGCCAGAAGGACGAAGTCAACGCCCGCATCAGCCAGATCAAGGCCGAGATCGACAACACCGACTCCGACTGGGATCGCGAGAAGCTCCAGGAGCGCCTCGCCAAGCTCGCCGGTGGCGTTGCCGTCATCAAGGTCGGTGCTGCAACCGAGGTTGAGTTGAAGGAAAAGAAGCACCGCATCGAAGACGCCGTGTCGGCGACTCGTGCCGCGATCGAGGAAGGCGTCGTCGCAGGTGGCGGCACCGCCCTCATCCGCACCCGTCCGGCAGTGTTGAAGGTCGTCGAGTCGCTCGCGGGCGACGAGGCAACCGGCGCACGCAGCGTCTATGACTCACTTGTCGCACCGGGACGTCACATTGCTGACAACGCGGGCCTCGAGGGTGCAGTTGCGATTCAGCGCGTCGAGTCCGAGAAGGGCTCCGTCGGTCTGAACGCCGCAACGGGCGAGTACGTCGACCTGGTCAAGGCCGGCATCATCGACCCAGCCAAGGTGACCCGTGCAGCGTTGCAGAACGCCGCATCGATCGCCGCGCTCGTCATCACCACCGAGTGCCTCGTCGCAGACAAGCCGGAGAAGAACCCGGCACCTGCAGGCGGCGGCATGCCCGGTGGCGGCATGGGAATGATGTAAGTCGTTCCACTTCACAGCAGTCGATGAGGCCCCGGGGAAACCCGGGGCCTTGTCATGTCCGGGATCGATGCACGTGGCGTAGTGTTGCCACGGCATGGCATCCCAGGGTCGCGGTTTTTGGTTGCATCAACTCGTCGAATACATCATCGGCATCGGCACCTTGTTCCTCGCAGGACAGTCGAGCCAACCCGTGTGGCCCGCTGCGATCGGCGCGGTGATCCTGATCAACGCGGCGTTCAGCGATGGCGCGATGAGCGCCTATCGGGTGATCCCACGCCAAGTCCACAAGATCGTCGACTGGGTCGTGATTGTTGGTGCGATTCTCGCGAGCGTGCTCGCCGACCATGATGCTCAGGCACGAGTGTCGCTACTCGGAATCGGCCTCATTCTCGCAGTCATCGCCCTCGGCACGAACTACGTCGGAAAAGGTGCGCGCAACGTTCGAGGGAAGTGAGCGACCACTCATTAGGCTCACGACCATGAGTTTCGTCAAGCCTGCAATGGATCTCGAGAAGATGAAGACCGCATGGGACGCCTGGGAGCGCGGTGAAGAGCAACCCGGAAAGACCCTCTCGAACCTGAAGACTGCGGGCCTCGACGATCTTCTCGCGCAGCTCATCGCCTCCGGCTGGAAGCCACAGGCCTAAGCCTCAGACCCAGATCGATGACTGCCCTCGGTCGACGACAGGGCGGTGATCAGGTCATCCCTCGACCCGCATCGGTGTGGGTTCGCCCCGACAATCCGTGGCGCATGCTCGATGTCTCACCGCTGCGATCGACGTCGACGGTGATCGACAGGGTTCGCCAGTTCGCGACAACTCTTGAGCAGGTTCCGCCGCCACCCAACTCTCGACCATCGGCAGTACTCGTGCCGATCCTTGCCGGAACTGATGGTCCAGAAATTGTCCTGACACGGCGTTCGAAGAATCTGTCGAATCACAAGGGTGAAGTGTCGTTCCCGGGCGGTCGAGTGGATGGCGGTGAGACCTTCGTCGACGCGGCGATTCGTGAAGCGCGCGAGGAGATTGGTCTCGATCCGAGTTCGGTCGAAGTGATCGGGGAGATGAGCGCCATGGCGACGTACGTCAGTCGGAGCTACATCGTTCCGATCGTCGCGCACGTGACGACGCAGCCGTCGCTCGAGGTGCGCAACGACGAAGTCGATCGTGTGTTCACCGTGCCGCTCGCCGAACTCGTGCGACAGGACACCTATTCGGAAGAGCACTGGGGGTTCCCACCGAACCAGTACCGCATCCACTTCTTCCATCTGGATGAAGAGACGGTGTGGGGAGTGACGGGTCGAATGCTGCACCAGCTCATCTCCATCGCGCTGTCGAGCTAGCCGACTCGACGCACGACCTCGACGAAGAACTCCGCCCACGCCACGCAGCGAACACGTCGGGTTCTCAGCTGACGCTCGCACGATCTATACAGATCCTTGCGGAACTGGTCGTCGATTCGGGCGCGAAGCGATTCATCGAGCACGCCGAGTCTCGTGAAGTTGCGGTAGGCGAAGTCGTGTCGTGCACAGGGGATGCGAAAGTTAAAGGTACGTCCCTCGCTCCCGACTACGGGCGCGGAACATCCATCTGTCGACCAATCGAGCCGTGGGTACTTGCGGGCGAGAATCGTGCGTTGACGGGAAAAGGCCGTGAGGTCCAATTCGAAGGTGATCCGCGAGACGAGTGCGACGTCGTCGGAAGGTCCGTTCGCGGGGGCGGCCAGAAGACTCGTGGCCGCGACGAGCATTGCAAGGACAGCGCCCATGTGATTGCTCCATTCGCCGTCATGAGCGACGGCACACGATGTGTGCGCGAATGGGGGTGAAGGGTTACTTGTTGCGAATCGCCTTCAATACGTTCGCCATCTCGATCGCCCCGATGGCTGCTTCCTCGCCCTTGTTGCCGGAATCTGGGCCCGAGCGGGCCACGGCCTGCTCGATGTTTTCAACGGTGAGGACCGAAAAGCCGATGGGGATTCCGGAGTCGACCTGGATGCGGGCGATCTCGTTCGAGCAGGGTCCTGCCACATATTCGAAATGTGCGGTTTCGCCACGGATGACGGCGCCAAGTGCGATGAGGGCGTCATAACGACCGGTCGTGGCCATCGTGCGAATCGCGACGGGAATCTCGAATGCACCGGGTACCCACGCGACGTCCACGTTGTGGTCGGCGACGCCACACGTGGTGAGACCACGGCGGGCGCCATCGAGGAGTGCGGTGACGATGAATTCGTTGAATCTCGAGCACACGATCCCGACGCGCAGTGTCGGTCCGTTGTGGCTTCCTTCGAAGGTGGTCATTGGCGTGTTCCTTTCGCGGTGATGTCCGATTGATCAAAGACGTGGCCCATGCGGTCCTGTTTGGTCTTCAGGTATGCAGCGTTCTCGGGGGTTGGTTCGATGGAGAGCGAAACGCGCTCGACGATCGACAACCCGTACCCGGCGATGCCGCCGTACTTGGCCGGGTTGTTCGTCATCAGGCGCAACTCGCGTGCACCGAGGTCGGCAAGGATCTGCGCGCCGATGCCGTACTCGCGGCTGTCGACCGGAAGTCCGAGCTTGGTGTTGGCATCCACGGTGTCGTAGCCCTCATCTTGCAGCGAGTAGGCACGAATCTTGTGGGCGATGCCGATGCCGCGACCTTCGTGACCTCGCAGGTAGACGACGACGCCACGACCCTCCGATTCGATCTGGCGCATCGCCGAGGCGAGCTGCGGTCCGCAGTCGCAGCGACGACTACCGAAGACGTCGCCAGTGAGGCATTCGCTGTGCACGCGCGTGAGCACCGGCTGACCATCGGCCACATTGCCCTTGACGAACGCGAGGTGCTCGATTCCGTCGATCGTGCTGCGATACGCGACGCAGGTAAAGCCACCCCATTCGGTGGGCACGTTGGCTTCACCCATGCGCTCGACGAGTCGCTCGTGCGTGCGGCGGTAGTCGATGAGGTCGGCAATGGACGAGAGCAGCAGGTTGTGTTGCTTGACGAAGATGCGCAATTCGGGCAGGCGCGCCATCGTCCCGTCGTCGTTTTGGATCTCACAGATGATTCCAGCCGGCGCACACCCCGCCATTCGCGCGAGATCGACTGCTGCTTCGGTGTGGCCCGCGCGCTTGAGCACGCCACCCTCGCGAGCACGCAATGGAAAGATGTGCCCTGGTCGGGCGAAGGCCGAATGCGTGACGGTTGGATCGGCAAGTGCGCGCAACGTTGCGGCGCGATCTGATGCGGAGATGCCCGTCGATGTGCCTTCGAGTAAGTCGACCGACACCGTGAAGGCGGTGCGGTGGCTTTCGGTGTTGTGGTCGACCATGAGGGGAAGGCGTAGGTCGTCGCAGCGCTCGCCGGTCAACGGCGCCACCACTACGCCGGACGTGTGGCGGACGATGAACGCGATCTTTTCCGGGGTGGCGAACTGCGCCGCCATGATCAGGTCGCCCTCGTTCTCGCGGTCTTCGTCGTCGACCATGACGACCATCTCGCCGCGGCCAATCGCTGCGATCACGTCCTCGATCGGGGCCATGTCACTGTCTTTGCGTCGTGTCATGTGGTTGCTCTTTCTCGTCGTGGGGTGAAGATGATTTCGAGATCGTTGCCGAACGGGGTGACGCTCGTGATGTCACCGCGATGGACGTCGTTGGCAGTCGCATCGCCCGAGCCGACCAGCATCGATGGGGTGTCGCTGCCACCGGCGACGAGGCCTGCGAGATGCACGATGAACTCATCGATGAGTCCTGCGTGCTCGAAGCTCGTGACCACAGTCGGTCCACCTTCGACGAGGAGCTGCACGACGCCATCTGCGCCGAGTTGATCGAGGAGTGATTCGAGATCGCCCGACCATTCGAGACACGGATGAACCTTTGCTCCTGCGGGAGCCGTGCCGAGCACCACGCGTCGTGGCGATGGTCCGTCCACGAGGCGCGTCGTCAACTCTGGGTCATCTGCACGCACGGTGCCGGCTCCGACGAGGATCGCGTCGCTGTCGGCGCGCAGTTCGTGCACGCGAGTCCGTGCTGGGACTCCCGTGAGCCAACGTTCGCTCGGCGATGGAGACGTGACACGACCGTCGATGGTCGTGGCCATCTTGACCACCACAAATGGGCGACCCGTAGTGCGGTGATGGACGTATGCGCGAAGTTGGTGTGTGACTGCTGAGTGCTCGACACCGATGATGACGTCGAGTCCTGCTGCGCGCAGTCGTGCGATGCCAGAGCCTCGCACCTTGTCGTCTGGGTCTTCGATGCCGATGACGACTCGTGAGACTCCTGCAGCGATGATTGCCTCGGTACACGGGCCGGTGCGTCCCGTGTGGTTGCACGGCTCGAGCGTGCAGTAGAGCGTGGAACCTGACGACTTGTCGCCCGCAGCCTGCAGCGCCGTTATCTCGGCATGCGCGCCACCGGGTTCGCTCGTTGCGCCTTCGAAGACTTCGCCCTCAGACGTGACGACGAGTGCACCGACCCATGGGTTCGGACGTGAACGCCAACGAGCTCGGCGGGCGACATCAATCGCCCTGCGCATGTACTGCTCGTCGTGTTCCATATCCATGTCCTTCGCCGTGCATCGTGCGTGCAGGCGAGAGGGACGACGAGGGTGCGCACGAATGAGACGACGCCCGAGAGGGCTCGCCACTACGCGCACAACCAACGCCGACTTGCTCCCATCCGGACTCTGACCGTCGGCCTTGGAATTTCACCAAGTCAGCCCACCGCCGAAGCGATGGGGTCGCGGGCTTTCACCGCCGGTAGGGGATTTCACCCAACCCTGCAAGTACGACTCAATTGCTATGTCGACTACAGGCTACGGGGCTAGCTGACCTGGGACACCTTCGAGCGATCAGGGGACCTGAGGCGATAGGCCCGCCTCGCGACGCGACTCTGCGCGCGTCAACACTGCAACGCCGCCGAGGATGCACACCGTCCCGAGCACCTGACGACCGGTGAGCGACTCGTTCAGGAAGGCGATCCCCATCCCGATCGTGACGATCACCTCGAAGGTCTGGATGACGGCGCTGTTGCTTGCACCGATGCGCTTCATCCCTGCGAAGAATGCTCCCATCGCCGCGACCGTACCGACGACGGCGATTTCGCCTGCGGCCATCCAGGCGATGGCGTTCGCGGGCATCGTGGATTCGATGCCAGGAGGATCGAGCAACCACATCGTGGAGAACGAGAACCCTGCGCCGGCGAACACGATCCATAGTCCCGTGAGGATGTCGGTGCGTGGCATGACACGCGCACCAATCACTTGATAAATGGAGTAGACGAGTGCGCCAGCAAGGATGATGAGCACACCGGACGACTGCGCACTCGATACGTCGCTTGCAGTGAGTGCGACGCCGCCGATCGTCGCAACGAGACAGGGCCAAATGACGCGCGCGGGTCGCTGCCCGTAGAACAACCAGCCGAGGAACACCACGAGGATCGGGTAGTGGTAGAAGATCACCATCATCAACCCTGAGTCCATGCGTTCCATTGCGCTGAACACGCACACGCCGTTGAGGTACAGACCGAGCGCGCCGAGTGAGAACAGCTGCAGACTCGTCTTGCGGTCCGGCCAGTTGCGTATGCCGACGCGGGCGAAGCGAACTGCGAGCAGCACGGCGAGGCTGATCGCGTACCTGGCTGTCATGAGGCCGAACGGGTCTGCACCTCGGTCGTAGGCCATGTGCACGAACACCGGCGTGATGCCGTACAACGTAGAGCTCGTGAGGGCAAAGACGACGCCGGCGAGCGCTCGGTTGTTGTGCACGACCGACGAAACTAGTCGTTGGATTTCAACTCGGCATCGATTGCGCGATCACGCGCGATGATCGAACGCGCGATGCGCACCCCGATGACGACGAGCGCAGCAATGAGGATGCCAAACACTGCAATCTGCATCGCCCCACCACGGTCGCCCGATGCTTGTGGCTCGGTTCCGCATCCCGGTTTCGGGTACAGACCGACGCACGACGACAGGTCGAGTTCTTCTGAGGGCGGTGGCACCGTTTGGAACGCAAGCATCGTCCCAATCGTCACATCTCCGAAGAGCAATTACCAATCGTCAACTAGTGTCCTTGTGCATCATGACTCGTGCCGCACAACCAACGATCCTCGTCGTTGATTTCGGTGCCCAATATGCCCAGTTGATCGCCCGCAGAGTGCGTGAAGCTGAGGTCTATTCCGAGATCGTCCCGCATTCGATCACGGCAGCGGCAGTGCGCGAGGCGAATCCCGTCGGCATCATCCTCTCGGGCGGTCCTGCGAGCGTGCACGTCGATGGAGCACCGTTGCTCGACCCGGCGATCTACGACCTCGGGATTCCGATCCTCGGCATCTGTTATGGAGCCCAGTTGATCGCCCAGCAGTTGGGTGGCACCGTGTCACGCGGCGGCCGTGGTGAATACGGCAGGACGACGCTGTCGAAGGTTGCAGGGGTTCGTTCGTCGATCCTCCCGAATTCACTCGGTGACCAGTCGTCAGTGTGGATGAGTCACTTCGATGCCGTCAGTGTGCTTCCGCCTGGATTCGTCGCGACGGCGAGCACGCCTGATGCGCCAATGGCGGTGATCGAGAACGACACACGAAAGATTTGGGGAGTGCAGTACCACCCGGAGGTCGTGCACAGCGACGGCGGTCAGGACCTTCTCGAGCGATTCATCCATGAGCGTGTTGGCGCACCTCGTTCGTGGACGATGCGCTCGATCGTCGAGGAGCAGGTTGCAGCGATTCGTCGACAGGTCGGCACAGAGCGAGTGATCTGTGGTCTCTCTGGTGGCGTCGACTCTGCAGTCGCAGCCGCTCTCGTGCACAAGGCAATTGGTTCACAGCTGACCTGTGTCTATGTCGACACGGGTCTCATGCGCAAGAACGAAAGTGAGCAGGTCGTCGAGACCTTCAAGCGCAACATGGGAATCGAACTCGTGCACGTCGATGCCGGCAGTCGCTTCTTCGATGCGCTTCTGGGCGTGACTGAGCCCGAGGCCAAGCGCAAAGCAATCGGTGAGCTCTTCGTGCGGATCTTCGAGGAACACACGGGTGGCATCACGGATGCAAAGTTCCTCGTGCAAGGCACGCTGTATCCCGACGTGATCGAAAGTGGCGGCGTCGATGGCAAGGCGAGCGTGATCAAGAGTCATCACAACGTTGGTGGGCTTCCCGGTGACATGACGCTCGAGTTGTGCGAGCCACTGCGCTCGTTGTTCAAGGACGAAGTGCGCAAACTCGGCAGCGAACTTGGACTGCCCGATGAAATCGTCTGGCGCCAACCGTTCCCCGGACCAGGTCTCGGCGTGCGGATCATCGGCGAGGTGACACCCGAACGTGTCGCGCTGCTGCAAGAAGCCGACGCGATCGTGCGCGAAGAGATTCGGCGTGAAGGTCTCGAGCGGGAAATCTGGCAGGCCTTCGCAGTACTAGCCGACATCCGATCGGTGGGGGTCATGGGGGACGAGCGAACCTACGGGCATCCCATCATCATTCGTGCGGTGACGAGCGAGGATGCGATGACGGCCGACTGGGCTCGGCTGCCTTATGAGCTCCTTGCCACGATGTCCTCGCGAATCATCAACGAGGTCAAGGGAATCAATCGGGTGGTCTACGACGTGACGTCGAAGCCACCGGGGACGATCGAGTGGGAATGATGCGATGAAACGTCTCACTGAACTCATCGATCTCGACGTCGAGTATTACCGGGCAAGCAACGTTGACCTCGCAAATTTCAGTGAGGAACAACTGATCAAGCACTACTTCGACCATGGCTACCGCGAAGGACGGGCGAGTGGTGCACGTGCAACGCGCGACAATTTCATTACTGAGCTTCCCGAAGTGAAGACACTAGAAATCGGACCGTTCTGTTCTCCGACTCTCGTCGGTGGCCACGTCGAGTATGCCGACCATCTTTCGACCGAGGAACTTCGAGCCCGTGCTGCGGAACTTGGGATGGATCCGGCAGGAGTGCCACACATCCAGCACGTACTGCTTGACGGCACGTTGGCTGGAGTCACCGAGAAATATGACGTCGTATTTTCCTCGCATAACCTTGAGCACCAGCCTGACCTCATCACGCACTTCACCGAGGTGCGGTCGATGCTCAATCCAGGTGGCCGTTTTTCTTTGATCGTCCCGAACGCGCACTATTGCTTCGACGCTGATCTCCCGTTATCGAAGATCTCCGATGTGGTGAACGCATTCCATGAGGGTCGGCGCACCCACACGCTCACCGCAGTGATCGATCATCGGGCGCTAACGACACACAACGACTCTGGAATCCACTGGGAGGATCGACTGCGGGGCGGCAAGCAGTACCAGCCGATCGACACGGATCGCGTGGCGGCGGCACTTCGGGAGTTTGCCGCTACGCAAGGCTCCTACATCGACGTCCATGGATGGCAATTCGATCCGTTGTCCCTCTCCGACATCGCCAATTGTCTGATCGATCTGCGGCTCATCAACTTCTCAGGAGTGCGGTGCAATGGGCCGGTCCGCGGGACGAACGAGTTCACGATCACTCTGTTCGCCTAGGGCTCCATTCGCCCAGAGCCTTGATTTACGGGGTCTTGGTGCTGTCTGACATGAAATCGTCATAATCGGTAGACTCATCCCATCATGTTTCGTCTCGCCGTTGGGCGACTTCGACGACGCGTCCCGATCCTGGTCGCCTCTCTCCTTGCCGTTGCCCTGACGGTGGGGGCGCCGGTGGCGTCCGCGACCCCGCGCCCGGGGACTGGGGGGTCGAGTGACCAGCAGCGCCGAGTGAATGAGATCATCGAGGAATTGGACCGAATCGGGGAGCAGATCGATGCCCTCGGTGAGACCTATGCACTTGCAGTCAACGACATGGAAGACCTCGATGTGGAGATCAAGGCGACCGAGACACGCATCGCACAAAAAGAGAAGGAACTCGCTGCGATGCAGGCGGAGCTCCAGCAGGTGGCACTGCGCTCGCTCATCCGTGGAGGAGTCTCCAGTGGTCTCTCCAGCATCTTGAGTTCAACGAGTTCACTGACCGACAGTGTGCGCAAGAGGTATCTCACGTCGTCGGCGTTGAACACCGGTGCAGGTAACACCGATGCGTTGCAGGGATTGATTGACGATCTCCTGAAGGAGCGCGCCACGCTCGAGAAGCAGCGCAAGAAGGCTCAGGACCTCGCTAAGTACGCCGCTGGTCGACTGAGTGCGGCCGAGGCACTCGCCGCTGATTATGAGTTCCGTCAGGCAGCGGCCGAGCGTGAACTCGGTTCACTCTTGCGCAGTGAGCGTCAACGTCGTGAACAAGCCGCTCTCGAACTGGCAAAACGCGAAGCCGAGGTGTTCAAGTCGAAGAAGTACACCAACATCGTCGCGCCGTCGTCGCAAGCAGGTGCAGCAATCAAGGCAGCACTCTCGCAACTCGGTGTTCGTTATCGCTTCGGTGCGAAGTCGCCTGGCAGTGCATTCGACTGCTCCGGTCTGACCTCGTGGGCGTGGGGCGTTGCGGGAGTCGGTATCCCGCGCACGTCGCGCACGCAGTATGCAGGATTGACACGCATTCCCACTGCGGCAATTCAACCTGGCGATCTCATCTTCTCGGGCTATCCAATCCACCACGTCGGTATGTATCTCGGCGGTGGGCAGATGGTCCATGCTCCGCGAACCGGTGACGTCGTGAAGATCAGCGCGGTCTCATGGTCGCGAGTGGTCGGCGTCGCTCGTCCTCGCTAACGGATCGAGCAAGCTTCGTCCTTGACTACTGTGAGGTCATGACGACACCACTTCAGGGTTGGACGACCGGTTCGTTCACCGCAGACGGAATCACCCATCCGACCTATTCCAAGGGGTCGGGTCCTGGCGTGATCGTCGTGCATGAGATTCCCGGAATTACACCGAAGGTCTGTGAGTTCGCAGAGCGCGTCGTTGCGCGCGGATTCAGTGTCGTGATGCCGCTCCTCGTCGGCGAGGTTGGTCGTCCACCGAGCGGCTCCTACATGGGTTCATCGATGGCCAAGATCTGCGTGTCGCGGGAGTTCTCGACGCTTGCGATGGGGAAGACGTCACCTGTTGTCGGGTGGTTGCGTGCACTTGCCAAGGACCTGCACGGTCGCGTGGGTGGAAAGGGAATCGGTGCCGTCGGCATGTGTTTCTCCGGTGGATTCGCCCTCGGCATGATGGTCGACGACGTGATGGTGGCCCCGGTGCTCTCGCAACCATCGCTGCCATTCGCGATGGGTTCGGCGCGATCGGGCGACTTGGGGCTCAGCCCGCAGGATGAGGTTCGGGTGCGCGAGCGCGCAGAGGCGGGTTGCCAGGTACTGGGACTGCGGTACACCGGCGACAAGTTGGTTGGCACGCGTTTCGACTCGTTGCGAGCGTTGCTCGGGGACGCGTTCATCGCCGTCGAGTTTCCGTCGCAGCAAAAGAGCGATCACTCCGTGCTCACCGAACAGCCTCAGCAGGTCGGCATCGACAAGGTGCTCGACTTCTTCGACGCCAAACTGAAGTAGTCAGTCGACGTCGACGACGAATCGTTTGTCGCGGAACGACGCAAGCGCGCGCGAGATCTCGGCGCCCTTCGCACACTTTTCGATGACGTGACGCGCGAGTCGTCCCTTGGCGGCCTTCGCGTCATGGCCACCGGCTGTGCCCGATCGTTCGTTCAATGACACGCGGAGCCACGAGGCAGAGTCGCTCAGTGACTTGTCGAGTGCGGCGCGATGTTCCTGGGGGAGGAGATCGACGACGACGAGTGAGTCGGTGAACTCCTCGAGCGCACTCGAAACGTGCGGCATCCACCACTTGGAGAGCAGTCCGAAGGGCGCGAGCCTGGCGCCCATCTTCAATCGATAGTCGGGGACGGGGTCGCTCGCGCGGACGCAGCCGAGCAACCCGCTCACGACGACGATGTTGTTCAGCGCTCGCGTGCGTTGCGACGCTGTCAAGGTGGGGATGTCGAGGTGATCCCACACGACGCCGGTATAGCGCTGCCATGCCGGAAGGGTTGGCGCGCCGAGCAATGAGCGATTCGCACTCGTTGCACGTGACAAGAGCTCGCCCTTCACCCCGAGCAACGCACCATCGCCGCCTTTCAGTCGAGCAAGTCGATGAACGAGTTCTTCGCGATGGTCGCCGAGTGGTCGACCGAAGGTTCCACTCGAGGTCCTCCACGCAGGTCGTGCCGTGCCACCGTCGGCTTTGCCCTCGGACGGCGGGAGGAGCACGACGTAGGTCGGTCGTGTGGAAGACGTCGGCACGACCCGAAAGTCTGCCCCACCGATGAGTACCCTGAATGCATGGCACGCGTGAAACCCGTTCAGGATTGGGCGACCGACTTCGATCACGCCGATCCCGCCTACAACGAAAACGCACACCAGATTTGGGACGAACTGCGCGCCACCTGCCCAGTGGCCCACACGAACCGCTACGGCGGAGCGTGGTTGCCCGTGCGTCACGACGACGTTGCGGCCGTCGCGCGCGACACCGACCACTTCTCATCTGAAGGGGCTGTGCTTGCCAATCGTCCACCGGTCGAGGAACGCGTTGCACTTGCACCAATCGGAGCAGCACCGCCGATCACGTCTGACCCACCATTCCACGCCGAAGCTCGTCGCCTGTTGTTGCCCGCGTTCAGCCCGCAGGTGATCGCAGAGTGGGAACCCGAAGTCCGCAAACTGTGTCGTGAGCTGCTCGACCGCATGGGCGATGCTGACGTCATCGATGCTGCCGTGCAGTATGCCCAGCACATCCCGGTGTATGTCATTGCCCGCATGCTTGGTCTCCCCGTCGAGGACAGCGACTATTTCCGTGAAACCGTCCACCTCGTCCTCGAGGAGATCGGTGCGGAATTCGGTGAGCGCCAGGGTGGCTTCGAG
>JALRJT010000099.1 GCA_023254985.1 Ilumatobacteraceae bacterium
AAGCTGAGCATCGGCAAAACCGAGCCGCTTGGCCCGACGCCACTGGCTCGTCGTCAACGCGGCAGGAGTCAATGCAGCGAGATGATGACGTTCTTCGATGATCATCAGCATCTGGTCGAGGAACCAATGGTCGATCTTGCACGCGGCATAGATTCGGTCAAGCGAGATTCCCCGTCGCAGACATTCTCCGACTTGGAACAGCCGTTCGGGGGTTGGGATCGCGATCATCGCCAACATCTCCTCGTCGGATCGCTCGCGATAGAGGTCCTCGGAGGGGTCACAGTTGAGTCCGAGGTGACCGTTTTCGAGCGAGCGCAGCGCCTTTTGCAGACTCTCCGTGAACGTTCGGCCGATCGCCATCGACTCGCCCACGCTCTGCATCTGTGTTCCGAGCACACCCGGTGTTCCCGGGAACTTTTCGAAGGCCCAGCGGGGCACCTTCGTCACGACGTAGTCGATCGTCGGCTCGAAGCTTGCTGGAGTCTTCTTCGTGATGTCATTGGAGATTTCGTCCAGCGTGTAACCGACTGCGAGCTTGGCCGCGATTTTGGCGATCGGGAAACCCGTCGCCTTCGAGGCAAGTGCTGACGATCGCGACACGCGCGGATTCATCTCGATCACGACTTGCTCACCCGTTTCCGGATTGACCGCGAATTGCACGTTCGAGCCACCGGTCTCGACACCCACTCGTCGAATGCAGGCAAATGCAGCATCGCGCATCTGTTGATATTCGACGTCCGAGAGTGTCATTGCCGGGGCAACCGTGATCGAGTCCCCGGTGTGCACTCCCATCGGATCGACGTTTTCGATCGAGCAGATAATCACGCAGTTGTCTGCGCGGTCACGCATGACCTCGAGTTCGTATTCCTTCCATCCTGCGATCGACGACTCGATCAGGACCTCGTTGATCGGGGACGCACTCAGCCCATTGGAGACCACGGATTCGAACTGTTCCTTGGTGTGAGCGATGCCGGTGCCTCGCCCGCCGAGGATGTAGGCGGGACGAATGATGACGGGAAGACCGATCTCTGCGAGCACGACATCGGCTTCAGCCATCGAATGGGCGATCCCGCTGCGGGGAACACTGAGCCCAATCTCGATCATTGCCTGCTTGAACTTGTCGCGGTCCTCAGCCGTTGCAATGGCCTCCGCATTCGCTCCAATCAATTCTGGAGTTCCCGGGTGGCCCACCACCCCTGCGGCGTGCAGGGCCATCGCAAGATTGAGGGCCGTCTGCCCGCCGAGCGTCGGCAAGACCGCATCGGGACGTTCGCGCTCGATGATCGCCTTCAGCACGTCCACGGTCAGTGGTTCGATATAGGTGCGGTCCGCAAAGTCAGGATCGGTCATGATCGTCGCGGGATTCGAATTCGCAAGGACGACTCGGTAGCCCTCTTCGCGCAACACTCGACAAGCCTGGGTGCCGGAGTAGTCGAACTCACACGCCTGGCCGATCACGATCGGCCCAGATCCGATGATCAGAATCGTTGAAAGATCATTCCGCCGTGGCATCAGTTGCCATCCATGAGGTCGGCGAACTCAGCGAACAGATATCGACTGTCGTGCGGACCAGGCCCGGCTTCCGGGTGGTACTGCACGCTGAAGGCGCGATGACCACGGACCCTCATCCCCTCGTTGGTCTGATCGTTCAAGTTCGTGTGGGTGATCTCAGCGATGTCGCGCAACGAATTCGGATCGACACAGAAGTTGTGATTCTGGCTCGTGATCTCGACACGACCCGTGTGAAGGTTGCGCACCGGATGGTTTGCTCCGTGATGGCCGAACGGCAGCTTGAACGTCTTGCCACCGAGCGCCAGAGACAGCAATTGGTGCCCGAGGCAAATGCCAAAGACCGCCGTTCCCGCTTCGACGAGTGTGCGAATCGTCTCGGGGGCACCTGCGACGACCTCGGGGTCGCCGGGCCCGTTGGACAGAAAGACGCCGTCGGGGTTAAGCGCACGCACCTCGTCCGCAGTCGTCCCGGCCGGCACGACACGCACGGTCGCAATCTCTGCAAGACACGCCAAGATCGTCGACTTGATTCCAAAGTCGAAAGCAACGACCTTGAATCGCCCGCTGCCGACGTCATACGGTTTCGTCGTCGTGACCTGACCGACGAGATCCACTCCACTCGTTCCAACTTCTGCTCGCGCGGTCGACAGCAATTCATCCACGCTTCGCGCACCGAACGCACCTGGCATGGCACCCGTGTCACGCAGAATTCGAGTCAGTCGACGAGTGTCCACCCCACCGATCCCCTGCACCCCATGGGATGCCAAGTACGAGTCGAGTTCGTTGTCGCTGCGCCAATTGCTGCGACGACGAGCAAACTCGCGCACGATCACACCACGCGCGTGAACCTTGCGCGCCTCGTCGTCGAGTTGGGTCGAGCCGTAGTTGCCGATGTGGGGCGTCGTGAACGTGACCATCTGACCTGCATACGACGGATCCGAAATCACTTCTTGATAGCCGGTCAGTCCGGTGTGGAACACGACCTCACCGCTTGCGACCGCATCCGATGACGCGCCGAGCAACTCACCTTCGAACACCTCACCATTGGCGAGGACGAGCGCGCCTTCACGAATCGTCACTTGACGACCTCACCATCGACGACCACTCGCTCGCCACGGAACACCGTGTGGCGAACTCGACCCTTGAGCGCCCTGCCTGCAAACGGCGAGTTACTGCTCTTGCTTTCGAACGAGTAGCCATCGATTGACCATGATGCCGACAGATCCGCAACACAGAAATTCGCCGCAGCTCCGACTTCGAGCAGTTGGCCATGCTCGGAAAGTCGAGCAATGCGTGCGGGGTTCACTGCCATCACCTCGGCGAGTCGCTCAGGCGAAAGGTTCAACTCGGCCTGCACGACGCCGAGTGCGGTCTCGAGGCCGATCATTCCTGGAGGAGCCTGGTCGAGGGGCAGCTCTTTCTCTCTGCGGACATGCGGCGCATGGGCGGTCGCGATCGCATCGAGCGTTCCGTCGAGGACCCCAGCCTTGAGGGCATCGATGTCGTCCATGGTG